>QMXQ01000039.1 GCA_003662205.1 Candidatus Bathyarchaeota archaeon | reverse complement strand
GACATGCAGAGCGGCGTCATGCGCGCCGCCCTCAGGGATCCGAGGCTGCTCCGGGTCCTCGTCAGGGTGGTGGGCAGGCTGGCCCTGGGCGAGCTGCGGGCCCTCTTTAACCTTTAAATAGGGCTGGCGTCGGCATGTTAGTAGGCTGAGCAGCATGTCCTCGTGCATCTCGTGCGGGAAGAAGATCACGCCCGGGGAGAAGGCCGTCAAGTTCCCCTGCCCCAACTGCGGCGGCGTCACCATATGGCGGTGCGAGAAGTGTCGGCTATTCGGCCGGGAGTACCACTGCCCCAAGTGCGGCTTCACGGGACCCTAGGCACTGGCCGCGACTTTTCAGGTTTCTGCGCCTGCATCCGGAGCTGAAAATAAGTTCTATGATGGAGGCTCTTACCGGCATTGATCCAGATGAGCCGGGATAGGGGCGTCCTCTTCATGCTGGGGGCCGCCCATTCGTTGAATCACTCCCTATTTCTGGTTCTGCCTCCTCTCCTTGAGAAGGTCTCATGGGATCTGAACACGTCCTTTCAGGCGTTGGGGACCATAGCCACCGTCAGCTTCTTGATATACGGTGTCGGCGCCCTCGTCGGCGGCCCCCTGTCGGATCGCCTGGGCGGGGTCAAGGTCTTAAGGTTGAGCATGGCCCTCGCCGGGGCCTCGACCCTCATCTTCCTCGTCTCGGGCGATCTCGTTACATTCTCCGCGGGGATGTTCCTCATGGCGCTCTGGTCGAGCTTCTACCATCCGACGGCTAACAATCTCATCTCGCGGGTCTTCGTGGCCAACACGGCCGGCGCCATGGGCATCCACGGGGCCGCGGGCAGCGTGGGGCAGATGTTCACCCCCACCGTCGCCTATCTCATCGGGACGATGATCGACTGGCGGCTCGCGTTCGCCCTCTTCGGAGCCCTATCCATAGCCACGGCTCTGATGCTGGGAAGGGCGCCCTCATCGATGGATTCGCCGATGAGGGAGACGCCGCCCCTGCTGGAAATATTCAAGATACCGAATATCTGGATACTAATCCTCTTCAATGTAATAATCGGCCTCTTCTCCAGGGGGATAGAGCTTTTCTTCCCCGCTTTTCTGAGCATAAACAGGGGTTTCTCGGGGCAGCTGGCAGCCGTATCAAACTCCCTCATCCTCCTATTCGGGGTCGTGGGTCAGCTGGTCGGAGGGGCGGCTGCCGACAGGTACGGGTCGAGTAAGGTCATCATCGCGTCCTCGCTTGGGGCCGTCGCGAGCATCCTTCTCCTCCTGCTGGCCCCCCTCAACGCCATCGGGGTCATCGTCTTCGTAGTCGGCTACGGGATATCCCACTTCGCCCATCAGCCGGCTATGACCGCCCTGATGGGGTTAGTCTCGCCGGAAAACCTGAAGGGCGCAGCCTACGGAACGATGTTCTTCTTCGCCTTCGGCCTAGGGTCGGTCTCAACGATGATTGCGGGATACCTGGCCGACGCCTTCAACCTAGAAGTAGCCTTTTGGTTCATGGCCCTCTTCGCGTCGATGGCGCTCATCGTCTCCTTCGCCATACAACGGAGGGTGAAGGAGTAAGGGTCTATTTCAACAGCTTCAAACTCCCCGTGACCCTGTCGATGCGCTCAGACCTGTCCGGCCCGATCCCCAGGGCAGTCACCGTGCCCGGCGGGACCTCCGTGAGGCCCCGGTCCTGGATGAGGACGCTGACGATGTCGAGGGCGTCCGCCTTCTCCGCGAGCTCCTCCAGCGCCTCGAGGGAGTCGACTCGGAGGACGACCTTCTTGGCGCCCTCGTCCCTCCACGCCCGCCACGCCTTATGCTTCAGCTTCTTCGCCTGCTCCGAGGCATCGACGGCGGCGTGGCAGGCCTGGCTGATGAGCTTGCCGACGCTCATGCCGAGGTCCGTGCGGAGGACGATGCACTGCTTGTACTCGAAGGGCGACTCGCGGCCCACGACTAGGGCACCAGCCTGTCCCTGTCCCGGGGGAACATGCAGCACTCCCTGATGTTCCTCATCCCCGTCACCACCATGGTCAGCCTCTCCAGGCCGATGCTCCAGCCGGCGTGGGGCGGGGCGCCGTAGGAGAAGCTCTCGATGTAGTGGGTGAACTCCCCGGGGTCGAGGCCCTTCTTCCTCAGCTGCTCACGGAGCAGGTCCGGCCTGTGGATCCGCTGGGTGCCGCTGGATATCTCGATGCCGCCGTAGATGAGGTCGAAGGCGTGGACGAGGTCCGGGTTCCCCTCGTGGGGCATGGCGTAAAACGCCTTCTGGACGGCGGGCCAGTCCTTGATGAAGAAGGCCGCCTCCCCGACGAGGTCGCACAGCGTCCGCTCCTGGGACTTGGAGAAGTCGTCGCCCCAGGTGATCTCCTCCCCCGCCCCCTGGAGCAGCTCCACCGCCTCGGTGTAGGTGAGCCGTCGGAGGGGGAGCTCGGGAACCTCGATGTCCCGACCCAGGACGCGCAGCTCCCTCTGGCACCGCTCCTTCACGGCCCCGAGCATGTAGGCCAGCGTCTCCTCCAGCACGCCCATCACGGTCTCGTCGTCGGCGAAGGCCTGCTCGATGTCCATCTGCCTCACCTCGTTCAGGTGGGTCGGCGTGTTGAACTTCTCCGCCCTCCAGACGGGGACGATGGTGAAGACCTTCTCGAAGCTGATGGCGCACATCTGCTTGTAGAGCTGCGGGCTCTGGGCCAGGTACGCCTCGCGGTCGAAGTAGGGGAGCTTGAACAGCTCGGCGCCGCCCTCCGACGCCGACGCGATGATACACGGGGGCTGGATCTCCAAGTATCCCCTGTCGGTGAGGAACCGGCGGAACGCCGTCAGCAGCACGTGCTGGACCCTGAAGATGGCGGAGGTGCGCGGCGTCCTGAAGTCCATGAACCGGTAGTTGAGCCGGGTGTCGAGCTCTGCCTTCACCCGCCCCGAGACGTCGAACGGGAGGGGGCGCTTCGACCTGTTCAACACCTTCACGCTCCGGGGGATGAACTCGACGCCCGCGTGGACGATCTCGCTGGAGACCGCCTCCCCCTCGACCGAGACCACGTCCTCCCTCCCCAGGTCTAGGGAGGATATGCCGCTGTAGGCGGCGTTCTCAGGCTTCACGGTGATCTGGATCTCGCCGGTGACGTCCCTGAGGACGATGAACCGGATCTTACCCTTATCTCGGACCCTGCTCACCCAGCCCGCGATGGTGACGGGCTCGCCGATGCGCCTCTTCGCCTCCTCGATGGGGACCCGCTCCAAATCCTGCCGCACCCCTCTGTGTGCCCGCTAAAGCTATGGTGAAGAAGATGAGAGTCTATAAAAGGTTTGGTCAGATCGTCAGGCATACTCGACGCGGAGGCTCATGTTCCTGACCTTCTTGGCGATATCCCTGAGCGCCTGGATGCGCTTCTTGCTGAGGCGCCTCGACCTCCGCCCCCGGAGGACGACCCGGGTCTCAGTGCTCCCGTCCGGCAGCCAGATGATGTTGATGGTGACGATGCGCTGGTTGGCGAACAGGTCCTCAAGGAATCGGCGGTCGTTGACGCCGCTCTCCAGGACCAGCACGCGCTTCCTGAACTCGTCGCCGACGGCCCGGGTGAGCTTGCCCCCGTAGCTCATGAACTTGCTCCGGTCGCCCCTGCCCACCACCAGGACGAGGAAGCCGCCCGCCTCCACCACGTTCTCAAGCCGGGCTTTCTGAAGAAGGGGGTATTGGTTCTCGATGTCCAAAAGAAATTGGGCTACCCTCATGTAGATGTCGGTGACCGCGCCGCTCCGTATCTTCTCCTGGCACTTGGAACAGAGCATCCCGCTCCTGAGACAGAACTCACAGAGTTGGGTTTGCACTCAGTCGTTCCTCCGGTGGTTCGGAGGAGACAGTGCGAGACGCCCGGTTCCAGCCGTTTCATCGATGGAGCTTGATCTCGATGGTGCTTATGTTCGTAGGAGAGTTCGACTCCTCCGAGGTCAGCTCCTCCGTGCCTATCTTGATGTCGCCGACCTTCATATCAGGCATGAACCTGTTCCTGAGCACCTCGACAACATCAACGGCCCGGCTAATCGCACGACCCCGAGCCTTGACCAGAACCTCCTCGGTTCCGCTTTTGAACAGGGTCATGCACGCGAGCACGTAGTTCAGGACGGGTTTCCTTCCGATGAAAACGGTATTCGATCTCGACACTTTGACTCCTCCTTCGTATCCGTTCCTGTTGGGTGTTCTATCATAATACAGATTTCGAGTTAAAAGGTTATCGGACTCCCCCTACACAGAGATATCCCCCCGTTTCTAGGTTCGCTGAACGTTCTACGGGTGGAACAGACTGGTTTCTATTGAGGCAACACTTTTCAGCGGATTCAACATCCCAGAGACCTGGGGGCTAAAAGTTTATGCTCTTCCTTCAACGACATTAGAGAAGTCAACTTCGAATATTTCAGGGTTGAAACTCGTAAACTAGGATTTGAATTTCAAGCTCCCCTCAGATATCGTTTGGGAGAGAAGGGTAAGGGGCATTTTGTTCAATAGTTTATGGATCAACTCGAAAGGAATCCTTGGACGTGACAAGTTGTTGATGAAAAAGGTGGGAAAAATAAAAAAAGATTTATCATGATTTAGATTTGAAACCAATCTGTATCCTATCTCTTTCCCAATTCTTCAGCTCGGGATGTTCTTCTATCATTTGTTCTGCTAGCCTAAAATCATCGTCTCTCGAAAAAACGTGTCTTGTAGACCACATAACTTGCAGGCTATTTTCAAATGTAACGTTATCTTCATCCTCTAGAGTTTGGATTAATGGTTCATGAGAATATTGAACAGGATCACATAAACAGATGGCCATATTTGGTGTTAGTGGAAAGTGTATTTGTATTCCTGGAGACATAAGACCCATGTTTCCATAAGGCCAAAGGTTAATTGGATTATATCTTGTTACAGGATGGTCGGATGTCTAAAGAGGCATGTCAGTTTCATTTAGATAGATAATCCATTTCAATATTAGAAAAATTCCTATATATCTTGGGAGATCTATCACCATTCCTAATTGAAGCCTTTTTATAAATTCATCCTTTAATGACTCCTTCATTTGGTGCTCTAATTCTGGTACTATCTCTACACCTCTTCTATCCAACTCTTTTTTTAATTTTGATATAATATCTCTAATATGCTCTCTTTGTTCTCTTGTTCTTATTAACTGAGTTATGATGAAAATAGCCATCGTTACTATTTCATCCGCCGATAATACATCTACATTCTGTTTTTCTATTAATTTTCTGTAAACTCTAGCGAATTTCCCTTCAATTCTACTAAATGCCTTCTCAACATCCTGTTCATAGTCTCTTTCTAAATCGTAAAAATGTTTTTCACAGGCTATATTTCTAATATTAGTCAAGAATTTTCTAGGCACGCTTTTATCGAAACAATTAATTAGGTAATTTTCGCCTCGACGATTTGAAAACTGTCTAAGATAAAACCTAGGGACATAGTGTTGGATCATTACCCTGTTTTCCATGATAAAAAGTTTGGCTGCAAATTTTTAAGAGTTATGCAATTCTTTGGTTAAAATTTATCCTCCTACTAACGTTATAAACAGCTATAATTTTAGAGGGAGAGACGAAGCCTCATCAATCCTCATCCTCCCAGCTTCTGCTGCTCCATCAGTACAAGCTGTCATAACAGCTCATAGCACTCCAAAGCAGCCTCCAACTGCTCCAAGCAACTCCAAGCGGCCCTTTGATCTGGTGCAAGCCAGCGTAGCTTGCGTAGCTCCAATTATCCACGGCCTTTGGCTCAGGGGTAAAGGTTTATGGCCGCCGACGCCCTCCCCCAATCTGAGGACGGCGAAAATGGTATCCGAGCGCGAACATGAAGGCGCGAACATATTCCTTTGTGATTTATGCGGCTTCGGCTACACAAGGAGCGGGAGACCGCCGAGAAATGCGAGGCCTGGTGCGCGGCCTATCAGAGCTGCAGCTTTGAGATCACGAAAAAAGCGGTCTACATCCCTAAACCAGTAAATGGGAACCCCGTGGATAGGTTTTGAACCAGCGGGATTATGAGTTACCGCGTAAAGGGTTACCGTTAAGCCCCGGGGAGCATTGGGAAAAGGTAAATATACTTCAAAACCTTTATTTGCAGAGCCATTCCCTCGGTAGGGTGTCGAGGGGGCGTCGTAGATGTCGTTGAGGGACCCGTTCAAGCTGGAGCTGGCGCGCAAACACCGCATCGAGAAGAAGGTCTGCAGGGACTGCGGCGCCACCAACCCCATCGGGGCGACCAAGTGCCGCAAGTGCCGCAGCAAGAACCTCAGGCTGAAGAGGAAGAAGGGCCGCGGCCGCTGACCCCTTACAGACGGCTCCGCAGGAGCACGCCGTACCCTTTTATGCCGCCCAGACCGCAGCCGCGCAGCGCGGCCCACAGCGACGCCTGATTGCTAGTGACCACGGGCCGCCGAAGCCTCTCCTCGAGAGGCTCTATGAGGGGGAGGGTCGGCAGGTTCGTGCAGCTGATGAAGACGGCGTCGGCCCCGCCCGCCACGGACCTGACGAGCTCCTCGACGGCAGGCCGCCCCGTCCTGCCGATGTCCACGTTCCTGACGAGGCCAAGCCCCTTGATGGCGGTGACCTCGATGCCGTGGGATTCGAGGAAGGCCCGCTCGAGGCGGTTGAGGTCGTCGGTGTAGGGCGTGGCGACGGCGACGCGCCCCGCGCCCACGGCCTTGAGGGCTTCGACGACGGCTCGGCTCGTCGAGAGCGTCGGGACGCCCGTCTCGCACTCGATCCGCCGGACGAGCGCCTCCTCCCACTCGACGCCGCCGACGAGGGAGCCGGTGGTGCAGCCGTAGACGATGACGTCCACCTCGGCGGTGGCGAGTAGTGCGGCCGCCCTCTCGGCCTCCTCCGCCATCTCCACGAGCTTCTCGGGCGTCACCTCCTCGAGCCTCATACGGGCGGTGTGGACGGAGACCCCCTCGGGCGCCATCCGGTAGAACTCCGGCTCCATGGTCGTGTTGCTGGACGGCACCAAGAGGCCTATTCGACGTCTGCAGCCGTATCCCAACGCGGAATCTCCCCGATCTCAGTAGAAGGGTAGGACGGATAAAATAATCGAGCGGTCAAATGTAGAGGACTCCTCGCCCTCCCGCTGTTATGTCTTCGCCTCCTTGAGGAGCAGGACGTTCATGCCCTTTAGGAAGGCCTCGACGCTCGCCATGACGATGTCCTCGCTCACGCCCCTGGAGGAGACGATCCTGTCGCCGCGCCTCAGCCGCACCTCGACGTTCACGACGGCGTCGGTGCCGCCGGTGATGGCCTCCACGTGGTAGGTGTCGAGGTGGGCGCGCTGCTCGGGGCTTATCGCCTTGCTGACGGCGTTCAGCATCGCGTCGACGGGGCCGACGCCCGTTGCCGCCTCCAGGAAGGTGTCCCCGTTCAGCCTCAGCTTCACCGAGGCGGTGGGGGTTATCCTGTTCCCCGTCACGACGGTGAACTCCTCGAGGCTCAGCTGCGCCTCCCTCGGCTCGCCCATCACGCTCTCCGCGATGGCGAGGAGGTCGGCGTCGGTCACGCGCTCCCCCCTGTCGCCGAAGGCCTTCACCTGCCTGAGGACCTCCCTGAACTCTTCCTCGGACGGGTTGAAGCCCATCTCCGTCAACGACTGTCTCAGGCCGTGGGAGCCGGCGTGCTTGCCGGAGACGATGCGCCTCGCGGCGCCGACCAGCTCCGGCTTTATGGCCTCGTAGGTGAGGGGGTTTCTCAGCACGGCGTGGGTGTGGATGCCCGACTCGTGGGCGAACGCGTTTGCTCCGACGACGGCCTTGTTCGGCTGGACGGGTATGCCCGTCAGGCGGGAGACCAGCTGCGAGGTCCGGTACAGCCTCTCGGTCCTGACGCCGATCTCGACGCCGTATATCACCCTCAGGGCCACGGCTATCTCCTCCAGGGAGGCGTTCCCCGCCCGCTCCCCGAGGCCGTTGATGGTCGCGTGTACCTCATCCGCGCCTGCCCTGAGGGCCGCCAGGGAGTTCGCCACCGCCAGCCCGAAGTCGTCGTGGCAGTGGGCGGCCAGGACGGCGTCGGGGAACTCCTCCCTCATCTCCGAGAAGAAGCCGTAGGCGGTCTCCGGCGTCAGGATGCCCACGGTGTCGCACAGCGCCACCCGGTCCACCCCGCTCTCCAGAGCCCGCTCCAAGACCCGCTTCAGGAAGCCCCGGTCGGTCCTAGACCCGTCCTCCGTCGAGAGCTCGACGACGAGGCCGTGGTCCTTCGCGTAGCTCACGGCCTCCTCCGTCATGTCGAGCACCTGCTCCCTCGTCTTGCCCAGCTTGTGCTCCAGGTGGAGGTCCGAGGTCGGGATGATGATGCTGACGCTGTCCACGCCGGCGTCGATGGCGGCGTCGATGTCGCGCCTGACGCCCCGCGCGGCGCTGCACACCTCGGCCTCCAGCCCCTCCGAGGCTATGAGCTTCACAGCCTTGAACTCGCCGTCGGAGACCGCGGCGAAGCCCGCCTCGACGACCTCCACGCCCAGCTGATCCAGCTTCCTCGCTATCTGTAGCTTCTTGCTGGGGGTGAGGGAGACGCCAGGGGTCTGCTCTCCATCCCGGAGAGTGGTATCTAGAAATCGGACACGGTCAGGGAAATCATTCGATAAAGCGATACCCCATTTTCCATCCCTTCACGTTGCACAGCATACCCCCGTCTCAGGATATAAGGTTATCGCCGTCCCCTGGAGTCCACGAAGACCATCGCGCCCTGGGGGAAAGGATTTTATCCTCTCCGGTTGAGATATGGTGCGGTTGGGCCGGTCGTTCAGCTTGGTTAGGACACTGCGTTCACACCGCAGAGGTCGCCGGTTCAAATCCGGCCCGGCCCACCATATCTTTGGGATATTTTATGAAGATAGCTTAAGGCCGCGGGAGAAAACTGATCTCGCGACACTCGTCCCCGGGTCGAATACGTTCCGCGCGCGTTCCCGGTATAGAGTTTAGGGATCAGTTAGGCACCCATCCGCGCTACCTGTCCCCCTTACGGCTCTACGTTGGGGGGAACTCGAAGGTCTCCTGTTTGTCAACAAGGCCCGCCAAACCGTACGCGGCGCCTTCCAGCCATATATCAGCACCACTAACATTGAGCATCTCCCCTTCAAACCCAGTAAAGACGACCTCACTGGTCTTGCCCGTCCGGTCTGGGAATAAGAGCGCAATGTACTATGATGCTCTATCAACCTCCACTTTCCCCGCCTGATAATATCCAGTTCCGCTAAAGGATGTTAATGACCCCAATTCCCAGGGCTACCAGATGATAATTAGATAAGAAAAGATAAAGAAGGGGGATCACCACAACAAGGGTCTTTTTTATCGAGATCCAAGCCGGTATGACCCCCGAAGGGCTTGGATATTAAAACTTTCTACCATATAAACGGCACATTGTCCATCTGATAAAAGGGGCTTCATGATTTTTCACCATCTTATCAGGTGCTTTCAGCCTAAACTCCTAGGTTAAACCTTTAAGAGGTTTGAACTAACCTTCTCAGATTGAAATGTCGGACTGCGACGTCCTGGTTATAGGGGCAGGGGCACTCGGTTTGAGTTCTGCTTATTACATTAAAAAACGGAATCCGGGGAAGCGCGTGGTCGTAATCGACAGGTGCGGAGGGCCTGGGCAGGGGAACAGCGCCAAGAGCGAGGGGGGTTTTAGGAACGTCTTCGCCTCCGAGGCCAACTACCTGCTGGCGGACTCGACCATCGACTGGTTCACCCATCTCGAAAACGACCTGGGCTACGACCTGAAGCTCGCCCACATCGGCTACCTCTGGCTCTTCAGCGAAGCCCAACACGCCCGCCTTGAAGACGCCTTTGAGACCATGCGGGACCGGGGCGTCGAGCTGAAGACCTTCGGGAAGGAGGACCTGGAGCGGATGATCCCCGACCTCGTCACGGACTTCGAGGGCGACGAGGAGGCGGACCTCCTCGGGCTGGAGCCGGTCGACGTGGGCGTGCTGGGGGTGAAGTGCGGCAGCATCGACGCCGACGCCCTCGTCCGCAGCTACGAGGCGGAGTTCCTCAAGCTCGGCGGCGAGGTCAGGTACAGCACGGAGGCGACGAGGCTGATCCTGAAGCCCGAAGAGGAGCTGGAGATACCCGGCGAGCCCTTCGTCTGGCAGGATATCCGCGTCGCCGGGGCCGAGACGAGCCGAGGGGAAATCCTGGCGGGGACGACGG
>QMXQ01000038.1 GCA_003662205.1 Candidatus Bathyarchaeota archaeon | reverse complement strand
GTTTAGAGGAGGAAGTCGGGAGGCAGGGTCATCTTCCTGATGCGGGTTCCGGTCAGCGCCATGATGCGCCTCAGCTCCTCGTCCTCCTCGTAGGTGACGAGGGTGACGGCGGTGCCCGACTTGCCCGCCCGGGCCGTCCGTCCGATGCGGTGGAAGTACATGAAGGGGTCCCGGGGGATGTCGTAGTTGACGATGAAGGGGACGTCCTCGATGTCGAGGCCCCGAGCGGCGACCTCCGTCGCCACCATCAGGCTCAGCCGCCCCTCCCTGAAGGCGTTCAGGACCTGCTCCCGTCGGGCTTGGCTGAGCTGGCCGTGGATGGCCGCGGCGTCGTATCCGGCCCGCCTCAGGTCGCCGGTGAGTCTGTCCACCGTCGTCCTCCTCCGGCAGAAGATGATGGCCCGGTCGATGTGGAGGTGGTCGATGAGCTTCAGGAGGATGTCGAACTTCTCGTAGGGGGCGACCCGGATGTACCGCTGGTCGATCTCCTCGACGGCGATCTCGTCCCTGCTGACGAGGATCATCTCCGCCTCCGGCATGTAGCGGCGGGAGAGCCGCCGGGTCCGGTCGTCGATGGTCGCCGACCAGAGGCTGATCTGCTTCCTCTTCGGGGTCCGCCTCAGGATGTACTCGATGTCGTCGATGAACCCCATGTCCAGCATCCTGTCAGCCTCGTCGAGGACCACGAACTTGACGCCGTCCAGCGTCAGGGTCCCCCGCTTCAGGTGGTCGATGATGCGGCCCGGCGTCCCCACCACGATCTGGACGCCCCTCCGCAGCTCGTTGATCTGCCTCTCGATGGAGACGCCGCCGTAGATGGTCATAGCCCTCAGCAGCGTGTACTTCGCATAGCTGTTGATGTCCTCGGCGACCTGGAGGGCCAGCTCCCGGGTCGGCGTCAGCACCAGGGCCTGAACGCCCTTCGCCTTCCAGTCGAGGCGCTCTATCATGGGGACGCCGAAGGCGGCGGTCTTCCCCGTCCCCGTCTTCGCCTGCCCGATGACGTTCCTCCCCTTGAGCAGCGGGGGGATGGCGTGTTCCTGGATGGGGAACATCTCCGTGAAGCCCAGGTCGGCGATGCCCCGCTTCACCTCCGGGCTGATGGGTAACTCTTCAAACTTCATATCCTATCAAATCGTGCTTCTTCTCAAACGGTCATTCGTCCGATGTTTTGAGAGAAAGGGAGGGGACGGTTAATAAAGGATTCTGAGGCCCACAGGAGACGGGCTACGTCTTCTTCGGCAGGTCGAACTTCTTCGCCACTTCTCCCAGGGTCTTCTCCAATATGCTGAGGCCCTCGTCCACCTGCTCCTTGGTGATGATCAGGTAGGGCATCATCCTGACGATGCCGGTACCGGGGCTGGAGCCGACGATGAGGCCGTTCTCCTTCGCCTTGTCCGAGAGGTAGACCATGGGGTTGTGCGCCGGGTCCCGCCTCTGCTCGGGGGTCAACCCCTTCGGCACGATCGCCTCCTTGGTCTCGGGGTTCGCCACGAGCTCGATGCCCATGAAGAGTCCGAGGCCCCGGACGTCGCCGATGATGGGCTGCCTCTCCTGCATCCCCCTCAGCTCGTCCATCATGTAGGCGCCCATCTTCGACGCCCTGTCGGCGAGCTTCTCCTTGTAGTAGTAGTCGATGACGGCGAGGCTGGTGGCGCAGGCCAGGGCGTGGCCGCTATAGGTGTAGCCGTGGGGGAACCCCTTCTCGTCGAAGTGGTCGGCGATCTTCTTGTTGACGATGGTCGCCCCCAGCGGCACGTATCCCGCCGTGATCCCCTTCGCGTAGGTCTCGATGTCCGGCACCACGTTCCAGTGCTCGCAGGCGAACATCTTCCCCGTCCGGGCGAAGGCGGTCATCACCTCGTCGAAGATGAGGAGGACCCCCTTCTCGTCGCAGATCTTCCTCACCTTCTGCCAGTACCCGTCGGGGGGCACTACCTGGCCGGCCCAGCTGCAGATGGGCTCTGCCATGAACGCCGCCACGGACTTCTCCCCCTCCTTCTCGATGGTATACCGGATGAAGTCGGCGCACATCAGGTCGCACTCGGGGTAGGTTTTCCTGAAGACGCAGCGGTAGCAGTAGGGCGAAGGCACATGCTTGAACTCCTCAAAGATGCTGAGGCCGGGGTACTGCCGGTTCCGGGAGCTGCCGCCGACGCTCACCGACGCGTACGTCGAGCCATGGTAGGCGTCCCAGAAGCTAATGATCTTCCTCGCTCCCCTGTAGAGCTGGGCGAGCTTGATGGCGGCCTCGTTCGCCTCGGTGCCGCTGTTGCCGAAGAAAGTCTTACAGAGGTCGCCCGGCGTGATCTGGGCGAGGCGGCGGGCCAGCCGGATCTGGGGGACGTTGAAGTAGCTGGGGGAGGCGTAGGCCATCTCGTCGAGCTGCCTCTTCGCCGCCTCGATGACCTCCCGGTTGTTGAGGCCGATGTGGACGTTGTAGAGCTGGCTGATGAGGTCGAGGTACCGCTTCCCCTTCGCGTCGTAGAAGTGAACCCCCTCGCCCCCGACGAGGATGAGGGGCTTGTAGCTGGGCCGGGGCTCCCACCGCTGAATGAGGTAGGCCCTCGCATCGGCGTAGAGACGCTCAACCTCATCCTCCGAGTAATGTTTCGAGCTCATAAACACACCTTTGAACAATCATCCCGTCAAACCCCTCTAAAATAGTTGCCCTCGCCCCAAGATTCAGGAACATTTCTCAAAAAGGGGAGGAAGCTAGGAGCCCGGACGGCGCCCGCCGACGGCTCCGTGCTTGACTAAAGGGATTTACTCGCCCCCATCGCACTCGCACTCAACCTTCTAACGGCAAACGCTCCGCTCCGGTCTTACCGTCATCGGCGCCCGGCTAAAAGCTGACGTCCCTCTGCTCGGGGACTAGGTTAGGGGGGTGCTCTCCCTTGAGGACCGCCCTCACGTTCTCGGCGCAGACGAGGGCCATCCTCCTCCGGGTCTCCACCGTCGCGGAGCCGATGTGGGGCGTTAGGACCACGTTCTCGAATCGGATCAGGTCGTCGCCGAGGGGCAGGGGCTCCTCCTCGAAGACGTCTAGGCCGGCGCCCCCAATCTCGCCCTCCTCCAGCGCCCGGATCAGGGCCCTCTGATCCACAACGGAGCCGCGCGAGGTGTTGATCAACAGCGCCGTGGGCTTCATGAGCCCGAACTCGCGCTCTCCAATGAGATGCCTCGTCGATGGAAGCAGGGGCACGTGCAGCGAGACGATGTCCGAACGTCTCAGCAGCTCATCGAGGTCGGCGAACTCGGCCCCAAGGGTTTTCTCCAGCTCCGGTCTCCGGACCACGTCGTAGTAGATCAGCTTGACGCCGAAGCCTTGGGATCTCTTCGCAACCTCGGCGCCGATCCTTCCGAGGCCGATGAGGCCGAGCGTCTTGCCCTCCAGATCCGCTCCGAAGGGAAAAGGTTCGCGCCGCTGCGCCCATTTGCTCCTTACAAAGGGGTCCGCCAGGGGGATCTTTCTAATTAGGCTTAGGATGAGCGCCCAGGTCAGGTCGGCGACGGCGCCGGAGAGGACGCCAGGCGTGTGGGTGACATAGACCCCTCGCGCCGTGCACGCCTCAACATCTACAGAGTCGTAGCCGACGCCGAACCGCGCGACGATCTTCAGCCTCGGAGCCCTCGCGAGGAACGCCCCGTCGACGCGCCCCGTTCCCACTATGACCGCGTCGGACTCTCCAAGAGCATCAATGTACCCCGCGTCGGACGGTGAAAGATAGGTGACATCGGCCAGAGGCGTCAGCGTCTCGGCAACATCCTCAGGGAAGTTTCTTCGACTGACGCCCACCAATACCTGCCTCTTCAAAGCCCTCACAGGTTAGAAGCAGTCGGTCAAGGCATATAAATGGTGATTAACGCCTCCTCCCCATTAAGGGCGTCTAACCTCTCACCCAAGCCGAGCGGACAGAATGAGGCGTTACGTGAAGCAGCTGAGCGACCAGTTTAGAAGGGGTTATAGAAGGCCGCTGAGAAGTCTAAGGGGGATTCGGCGTTGTCGAAGGTGGCCGTCGTCAAGGGGCCCAGGGGTCACGACCCGGTGTTCAGGGCCCTTGACCTCATCGACTATAAGGGCGCGCTGTCCGGCTGGGACAGGGTGCTCATCAAGGTCAACTTCATCTCCGTCAAGACGTGGGAGACGGGTGCGACGACGGACCCCCTGGTCGTCGAGGCCATCATCCTGAGGCTGAGGGAGCTGCCCGTAGAGGTCTACGTCGTGGAGTCGGACGCGACGATGACCAACGCCGACAGGGCCTTCGAGGCGACGGGGATGAGGGAGGTCTGCGAGCGCCACGGCGTCGGCTGGATCAACCTGAGACACGTCAAGGACAAGGTGACCCTCCCGGTGCCGGGCGGCGAGACCCTGAAGCGGATCAAGGTGCCCCGCATCGTCACGGAGTCGGCGGTCATCAGCGCGGCGAAGCTGAAGACCCACAGCGAGACCGGCGTGACCCTGGGGATGAAGAACATGTTCGGCCTCCTCCCGGACAAATTCAAGGCGAAGTATCACCTCAGGGGCATCGGCAAGGTCATAGTGGACATCAACACCGTCCTGAGGCCGGCCCTGACGGTCATCGACGGCTTCGTCGGCATGGAGGGCCGCGGCCCCGTCCATGGCACTCCCGTCAGGATGGACCTGATCGTAGCGGGGACTGACCCCGTCGCGACGGACGCTGTGGCCTGCCGCGCCATGGGGTTCGATCCCCGCGAGGTCTGGCACATCAGGCGGGCTTGGGAGAAGGGACTCGGCAGCATCGACGGCGTTGAGGTGGTTGGCGACAACTTGGATGATGTGGTCCGCGTCTTCAGGAGGAGTTGACCGCCCTCAATGCAACATCTTCATCATGTCGCGGAGCGAAGGGGGATAGATATCCGTCAGCTCTTTCGCCGCGGCTTGGGGCATCCCCGATGCGACGAGCTGCCTGTAGAAGGCTCTCTGGAAGCCGCGCTTCCGGTTCACGTAGGTTATCGTCAGGCCAACCATTTTCGGTGCGGCCCGTATAAGTAAAAAATGGTGCGGAGGGGCGCTCCGAGCCTCATCCCGTCTATTCCTCTTTGTTTTCCGCGCGCTCGTGGATGACGGAGCCGATCTTGGCGCCTTTCATGAACTCGCCCCATCTCGTCAGCGTCGACAGGTAGCTCTTCGTCATCTTCAGAGCCTCCTCCTCGGGTATGCCGCCCTCCTTCAGGTTCCTGTAGAACTCGGCGACGGCCTTCCCCATGTCGGCCGCGGCCTGGGGGGAGAACAGGCTGTCCAGGATGCTGCGGATCATGTTGGGGAGGTGCGTCGACAACGCTTCGAAGATCTCCGCGACCTCCTCAGCATCCTTAATTTTGTATTTCCTCCTCTCAGTCTCACCCATCACATTCACCTCAAGGCATAATGAAAAGTGGTTAACGATAATGGGTGTATCGGATATTTTTGATCAGAAGGTGGCTACTCGACGAGCCTATAATTGAAGCCCTCGCCCTTTTCGATGACGCCCATGTCCAGCAGCCTCTTGACCCGCTTGCGCACGGTCACCCTGGAGGCCGACCCCCTCTCCCGGGCGACCTCCCGCGTCAGCTGGGAGATGTTCATCGGCCCCTTCAGCGCTAGGGCGTTGAGGATGATGCGGGAGACCTCGTCGCGGGAAGCGGCGGACCGCTCAAGGTGGCGGCGGACGGCGAAAAGGCGCTCAATGAGCTTCAGAGGCTCGCCGTAGAGGGCGGCGCCGACCCTGAGATCGCCCATAAGCTGGGCCAGCTCCGGGTATCTCCGGCTCTCGGTGAGGATGGCTTCGAGGTAGTCGAGGCGGCGCATCACCCGCTCCAGCTTCTCGTTCAGCTCCCTCAGATCCCTCTCGATACCGGACAACGCGCCCCACGATGAAAAATGCCCCAAGCATTAAAGGCTTTAACCTTCTCAGAAAGGCCCGGCCCGAGGTTTCCGAGTTTGGAGACGGCTTCGAGGATCAGGATCATCCAGATGATGAGACCCACGGCGATGGCAGCAGGAGGGATTACCGTCATCAACGGGTTCGGAGACGCGTTGGGCGACGTGTATCTTAGGAGGAAGGCCTGCCCATCGTTGCCCACGCCGTATGTTATGCCGGCTACGTAGACAGCGTCCCCCTCAACGATCACGGAGCGGGCTAGGTCCGAGCCAAAGCCGCCCCAGGTAACGTTCCATAGGAGACCTCCGTCCGGCGTATACTTCATTATGAGGGCGTCGGCCCAGCTTCCGGGTTCGGTCCGGAAGGTGTGCCCCACGACATAGATGAAGCCGCCGCCCCTTGCTACGCCCCACGCGTAGTCCTCGCGGCGTCCTCCCCAGAGACTGCTGAACCTTAGGTTGCCGGAGGAGTCGTATCCCAGGAGAACGACGTCAGCGTCGGCTTCCTTCTGCGTGAAGCCAACTTGATAGATGAGGCCGTTTGAAGCCGAGAGAGCCAGCCCGTAGTTCTCAGCGCCGGTTCCCCAGCTTCGCGTCCAGATCACGTCGCCGTCGAAATCGAACTTCGCCAGGAACATCTCGGACCTCCTCCGAGGCGCAGCTACCCCCACCGTCTGCACGCCTTTTCGGCTCCCCGTCGTCCCCGAGACGTATATGGCGTCATCCACGGCGACGGCCCAGCAGTAATCGGCCCCGGTCTCCCCCCAGGTCCGATTCCATATCAGAACGCCCTCAGACCCGTACTTTAGCAGGAATGCCTTAGTTCCGTTCGCCTTCATTCCCCTCACATAGCCCGCGACGTACACGAAGCCTCTATCATCCACGGCGACGCACCGCCCGATGGCGCTTCCTTTTATTCCCCATCGCCTCGCCCAGAGAAGGCGCCCCTCGGAGTCGTATTTGAGAAGAACGGCCTTCGACGACCCATTCGGGTACGTGATACCTGCGACGTAGACCCCATCGTCTCCGCGCGTGACGCCCCTACCCATGTCGTAGCCCATCCCTCCCCAGATCCTGTTCCAGATCAGCCGCCCGTCCATGCCGTATTTGAGGAGGAAGATGTCCTCCTTACCCGCGCCGAAGCTGGACGTCGAGCCGGTCACGTAAAGGTGGTTCTCATAGAAGGTGATCCCTCTCGGGTATTCCCTTCCGCTCCCGCCCCAAACGACGGACCAGTCGAAGGACACAGCGTTTGGGCGGCGCTCCGTCGCGCCATGCTCTTTGAGGTATAGCCCCACGAGTGCCGCCTCCAGGAGCAGTAGAAGGGAGATAAGGAGGCGGCCCCTTCTCAAGGCATCCACCATCGTCAACAGAGAGGGCGCCACTATAAAACTTCGCCTGAACCCATCCGAAGGGGACGAAACAATTTATTCTCCAAGGGGCGGATACATC
This sequence comes from Candidatus Bathyarchaeota archaeon, assembly GCA_003662205.1. Classification (GTDB taxonomy): domain Archaea; phylum Thermoproteota; class Bathyarchaeia; order TCS64; family TCS64; genus B46-G15. The sequence continues at coordinate 2,855 of QMXQ01000038.1, read as the reverse complement.
GGATCGTGGACAAGATGGATGTCGAGCTGCTGCGGAGGCTCTCCAACGCCTTCGGCCCGCCGGGGGCGGAGGAGGAGCCCCGGGAGATCCTCAGGGAAGCGCTTGAGGACGTGGCCGACGAGGTGAGGGTGGACAGGCTGGGGAACATCTTCTTCCACCACAGGGGGGAGGAGGGGAGGCCGACGGTGATGCTGGCCGCCCACACCGACGAGGTCGCCTTCCTCGTCACCCACATCGAGGAGACGGGGTTCCTCAGGTTCCACACCCTGGGCGGCATCACGGCCAACATCATGCCCGGCCAGAGGATCATCCTCCGCGGCCGAAGGGGCCCGCTGAAGGGGATCGTGGGCACCAAACCGCCCCACATCATGACGGAGGAGGAGCGGAAGAGGATGGTGCCCATGGAGGATCTGTTCATCGACGTGGGCGCCGAGAATCGAGAGGCGGCGGAGGAGAAGGGCTGCCACATCGGCATGACGGGGGTCTTCGACGTCGAGTTCGCCGAGCTCGGCGGCGGCTACCTCAGGGGGAAGGCCTTCGACGACCGGGCCGGCTGCGCCGTGATGGTCCAGGCCTTCAAGGCGCTGGCGGGGTCGCCGTGCAACGTCGTCGCCGTCGGCACCGTCCAGGAGGAGGTCGGCCTCAGGGGCGCCAGGACGGCGGCGTGGCAGGCGGAGCCCGACTACGCGCTGGCCCTGGAGGGGACCTTCGCCGCCGACGTGCCGGGGTCGAAGCCCCACCAGATGTCAGCGAGGCTCAGGGGCGGGCCGGTGGTGACCATCGCCGACAGGAGCGTCATCGCCCACCCGAAGGTGCTCCAGGCCCTCATGGAGGCAGCCGAGGCCAAAGCCATACCCTACCAGTTCAAGAAGATACCGAGGGGCGGCACCGACGCCGGCGCCATCCACCTGACGAGGGCGGGCGTCCCCAGCGGGACGGTGGCGGTCCCCTGCCGCTACATCCACGGTCCCGCCTCCGTCGCCCACATAGACGACCTAGAGAACACGGCGCGACTGGTGGAGGCCTTCGTCAGACGGATCTCCCAGCGATAACCCCAGAACCCCCTTTTTCTTTCTTGAGGAACCCCAGCGCGCCCGGCGGGTGTGCTGCGGCATATATGGCGCGCCCATACACCAAAATATTTTAAAGTCGAGACGAGGGGATACTAAGCTAAAGCGCTGATGGGTGACATGCTTGGACGAGGCTGTTCACAGGTTTGCGTGTTTTGAGGGCAGTTCGTCCAAGTCCTCGTCCCGCTCGGGACAATAAGGTCACCCTTTGAGGCGTCTGGAACCCTTCTCGGGTGATCTTGTTGTTGGTGGCTTTTGATCTAGAGGGAACCCTGGTCGACGCGGAGTTCTTCCCCGAGGTCGGGAGGCGGCTCGGGGACGGCGCCCTCCTGGACAGTGTGACAAGGCAGGCCATGAACGGCGAGCTGAGGTTCGAGGAGGCCCTCCTTCGACGCCTAAGGGTCATTCGGGGCGTGCCCCTCGAGGAGCTGCGGGAGGTCTGCCTGCGGCTTCCCCTCTCCAGGGGCGCGAGGGAGACCGTCAGGGCGCTGAGGGAGCTCCACTGCACCCCGGCGATAATCACGGGGGGCTTCGACATACTGGCTGACCGCGTTGCAGCTGAGTTCGGCGTCGAGTATGTCTGCGCGAACAGGTTCATCGTCGAGCATGGGAGGGTGGTATCAGTCCGAAGGCCTATAGTCACCCCCGAGTTCAAGGCGAGGCGGCTTCTGATGCTTGCGCGGAGGCTGGGCATGGGACCGGGTTGCTGCGTCGCGGTGGGCGACGGGGCGAACGATATACCCATGATGGAGGCGGCCGGCCTCGGCATCGCCTTCAACGCGAAGCGGTGCGTCAGGGAGCGGGCCGACGTGGTGATCGAGGGTGGCGACCTGCGCGAGGTCCTGCCCTACATCATCGACTTCAAAGAAGAGGTTGAGAGGCTCAACTCTTCCCCGAGGCCCTCCGTCGCGCGGCTCAGGAGCCTTCCGGTGTAAGAGGACTCGTATCAGCTGGGCGGCGCCCCGGGGGTTCATGCGTTCTTGGCGTAGTTGATCTGGAGGTCGGTGATCATCGCCCTCAGCCTGCGGGCCTCGGCCTCCGGCAGGGAGGGGGCCAGCCTGTCAGCGAGGAGGGCGGCGCAGTCGATGGCGGCTGCGGCCTTCGCCATGTCCTTCTCCGCCTCCTTCTTGCCTGGGGCAAGCCTGACGCCCATGTACTGCCACGCCTTGGCGGCGAGGATGGCGATGAAAAGGCTGAGGAGCTGGTCGATGTCGAGGGCGGTGAGGTCTACGGCCTGGGGCTCCGCATCCCCTTCAGACATCGAGGATTCCTCCGGCGACTGTTTGTGTTTATATGCTGTTTTCGATTAAAGCTCTACGGTGATCGGGTTTGCCTGAGAGGCGGCTGGCGCGGATGACAGGGTACGGGTTCAGGTCGGGCGGCTTCGATAAGGCGGTCCTCGCCGTCGGCTCCACGGAGTATCACGGGGACCACCTCCCCTACGGGACGGATACGATGGTGGCGGAGCACCTGGCCCTGGCGGTGGCCGAGCGGGTGGAGGGGCTGCTGGTGCTGCCGCCGCTCCCCTTCGGCATGAGCATGCACTACGCCTCTTTCCCCGTGGCGGTCACCCTCACCACGGAGACGCTGATGCGGGTGCTGCGAGAGGTGTTCGACTCCCTGTTGAGGCATGGGCTGCGGAGGCTGCTCATCATCAACGGCCACGACGGGAACGTGGCGGCCATCGAGGCGGCGGCCCGGGAGTTCAGGGTGGCGCACCCCGAGATGAAGATCGCCGTGCTGGAGGCCTGGTGGGAGACGGCCGCGGCGCTCCTCCCCCGGGGG
>QMXQ01000037.1 GCA_003662205.1 Candidatus Bathyarchaeota archaeon | reverse complement strand
TCTATATACACGGTCAGGAGCGCGGCGGCGCGACCCACGATCTTATCCGCGACGATGGCTCCCCGCAGCCCGCCTCTTCCGAGGGCGTCTATGGCGTCGAGGAGGGGCTTTATCCCGCCGCCGGCGCTGGAGAAGACGATCTCGCCGTCCCTGTAGATGAGGAGGCTCAGCCCTCGCGCCTCCAGCTCCTCAAGGTATCGACTCAAGGATGCTCCTTTATGGGATATCGTCGGGTCCTTTTTTCCTTTTGCTCCCGGCGCGCGCCGTCTATGGCGGAGGCCCCTCGGTGGGAGGGGCTAGGAGAACTCGAAGAGGTCTAGGTCCGGGGCCGCTATGAGCTCCGCCATCAGGTCTTTCACAGGCGCCTCCCGCTCTTCCGCTAGCGTGCGCCGTATTCTTTCCAGCACCTCTCGTCTCAGGGTGATCCTGAGGTGCATGTCTGCGCTGGTGAACTCGGCCGCGATGCCGTCTCCCTCCCCGACCTCGATGTTGTGCTTCCCCATGGTGCAGCCCGTGGAGCTCTGGATGCCGTCGATGACGCAGGAGTCGGGCGGTTTCCATCGGAGGGAGACGCGGCATCGGAGGTCGAACCAGCCCTTGGCGTCGAGCCGCCTCAGGGCCGCCAGCCCCATCCTGAGGCCCACGACCATGAAGGGGCCGCCGTGCCCGTGGAACTCCACGGCGCGGTCGAGGAGGTCCTGGGACCACGCTCTCTGTTTCGGGATCTCCACCCTCATCAAGGCGAATCGTATTACTGTCATCAAAGATAGTAATATTGTTTTCGGGACGCTTCCCCGATCATAGCGGCTTCAGTCGCAGCGTCTTCCCTATCGGCTGGGGTGCTCATGGGGATTCGGATAAGCACAGGCGGAGGCTCAGCATTTGCTGTATCGACTACGGTTGAAGAACCTTCCGCGCCTCCAATCCCCTCACGATGGTGACGCCCAGAGCGCCGCCGATGAGGCCGCCTGCGCCGTGGAGCGCGGCGAAGAAGGCCACGCCGCCGAACATCTTCGCTAGGAACATGGGGTTCATGAAGAAGGTGCCGATGATGTAGCCGGCCACGAGGGTTGAGAGGACGGAGATGGCGATGAGGCTGACGGAGCTGATCAGCCGCCGGTCGAGGCTGTTCCTGTAGCCGATCGCCCTCGCCGCGACGTCGAAGACGAGGCTGGCGGCCGTGAAGCCGAGGAAGTGGAGGGCCCCCGGCCTCAGGACGAAGTTGAGGACCGTCGCGACGAGCCCCATCAGGGTCGCCGCCCCGGGCTTGCGGGTCCACCACAGCGTGAGGATGAGGAGGGACGTGCCGATCATGTCGCAGAGGATGGGCAGGTGGGTGAGCTGCCAGAAGATGGGCGCGACCGTCCAGTTGAGGACCGCCCAGAGGGCGGCGGACAGGGCGACGGCCGCGATGTCCCGGCTGGTGAAGTAGGCCAACAAACCCCTCCAACTGTGTTACGTATCATCGAAGTCGTAACACACAACATAAAAGGTTTTTCCCTCGGGGGACAACCTATCCCCGGTGATCCCTTGCCTCAGCGTGGAAGCGTCAAGAGGTTCAGCGTATCCCTCCCGCCGTCCCTGGTCGAGGAGTTCGACGAGACGTGGCGGAGCATGCGGTACGCCAACAGGTCCAAGGCCGTCCACGACGCCGTCCGCAGCTTCATCACCGAGGTCCAGTGGATGAAGCGGAGCTCGGGGGTCGTGGTCGGGGTCGTCCTCGTCCTCCACTACCTGGACAAGCCGGGCCTGGTGGAGGAGGTTTCCTCCATTCAGCACAGGTTCAGGGAGATCATAGCGTCGATACAGCAGCTCTACGTCGAGGAGAACAAGGTGTTGGAGATCATCGCGGTGAAGGGGGAGGTGGGGGAGATCAAGCTGCTGACGCAGGAGCTCATGGCGAGGAGGGGCGTCAAGCAGGTGAAGGCGGCCATCACGGCGCCATAAACGGAAAAGAAATTAAGGTTCGGACCACGTAAGCCTCAGTATGCACGAGTGGGCGCTGGCGGAGGGAGTTGTCTCCACCGCCACTAGGATCGCCGAGGAGCAAGAGCTGAAGGAGATCACGGAGATCACCGTCAGGATCGGCGAGCTCCAGCAGATCGACCGCGAGATACTAGAGTTCGCCCTCGACCAGCAGCGGACACCCCTCATGAGGAACGCCAAGTTCACCCTAGAATCCATCCCGGCCAAGCTGAGGTGCAGGGTCTGCGGCGAGGAGTGGAGGTTCAGCCCCGACGACCTCGGCGAGGAGATCTCGGAGGCGATACACTTCGTGCCTGAGATGGCCCACGTCTACCTGAAGTGCCCCCGATGCGGCAGCCCCGACTTCGAGGTTGTGGAGGGCCGGGGGGTCTGGCTCGCCTCCATCAAAGGGGTGAAGGACGGTGGCTGACCCCCGCCTCGAAGTCATAGGCCGGCGCCTCGCCGGCGTGAAGAAGATCATCGCCGTCTCCAGCGGCAAGGGCGGCGTCGGCAAGAGCATGATCGCGACCACCCTCGCGCTCGCTCTCAGCCGGAGGGGTTACCGGGTCGGCCTCCTCGACCTGGACTTCACCAGCCCCGCGACCCACGTCATCCTTGGCGTCGAGGGGCTCCAGCCCGAGGAGGAGAAGGGGATCATCCCCCCCGTGGCGCACGGCCTCCGCTACATGTCCATCGTCTTTTACGCCGTGGACGAGCCCGCGCCGCTGCGGGGCGCCGCCGTCTCCGAGGCCATCATCGAGCTCATGGCCATAACCCGCTGGGGGGAGCTCGACTACCTGGTCATAGACATGCCGCCCGGCATCGGCGACGCCACCCTCGACATGATACGGCTGACCCCCGGCATCAGCTTCCTCGCGGTGACGACGCCCTCCCGAGTGGCCTTCGAGACGGTGAGGAAGCTCCTCAGGCTCCTGCGGGAGCTGGAGGTCCCCGTCGTCGGCGTCGTCGAGAACATGGTGATGAACCCGTCGAGCCGCGTCCGCTCCCAGGTCGAGGGCATCGGCATCCCCTATCTCGGGGCCATCGTCTTCGACCCTGAGGTCGAGGAGGCCCTCGGCGATGTGGAGCGGCTGATGGGGACCCGGTTCGCGGAGGCCGTCGGGAGGATCGCGTCCGAGTTGAGCCAGCAGATCCCGTGAAGCTGCCTGCTACTTTTTGATGTCCTTGATGAAGAGGGTGATGAGGAAGGCGGCGGCCGCGATGAGGGCGAAGAAGTAGAAGACGTAGTCCAGGGAGTATTTGACGGCGAGGTAGCCGGCGATGGCGGGGGAGAAGCTGCCGATGCCGTATTTGATGGCGAAGTTGACGCCGTAGGTGACGCCGACTGCCTCCCGGTGGGAGATGTCGCCGAGGAGGGCGTTCATGGGCGACTGGGTCAGGAAGAAGGTGAAGCCGAGGAGGGAGACCATGAGGAGTATGAGGGGGATGGAGCCCGGCGTCAGCGTCAAGACGAAGAGGAACACCGCGAAGAGGCCGAAGCCGGCGAGGAGGATGCCCCGTCTCCCCCGCCTGTCGGAGAGCTCGCCGCCGACGATCTGGGCCAGGGCGCCGACGGTATACTTGACGGTGGAGAGGCCGCCAGCGATGACGAGCTGGACGCCCTTCACCTGGTTGATGTAGGTGAGGATGAAGGAGGAGACGCCGTTCCAGAGGGCGCCGCTGCAGATGACGATGGCGAAGACGAGGATGAGCAGCCTGAGGTGCTCCGTGGAGAACATCCGCCTCAGCGTCTCCGCGTAGCCGACGCGCCTCTCGTCGGTCTCAACGGCCTCGGGCTCGACGACGATGAGGAGGTCCACGCCGGCCATCGCGACGCCGACCAGGCCCCAGATGAGGAAGGTGTTCCTCCATCCGAGGAGGGAGCCGAGGACCGCCGAGGTGATGTAGGAGAGGGCCATGCCCACGTCGCCGCCGAGGCCCTGTATCCCCATGTAGCGCCCCCGCATCTCCCGGGAGTGGAGGGCCATGGCGGCGTACCCCGGCGGGTGGTAGAGGCTCGCGCCGATACCCAGCATCACCAGGGAGGCCGCGGTCAGGACCAGAGACCGTGAGAGACTGACCATGATGGCGGAGACGCCGCAGAGGGCCATCGACGCTACGACCAGGTTCTTCTTCGAGTAGCGGTCGGAGAGGAACCCAACTGGGAGGGAGCCCCAGCCGTAGAAGAGGAAGACGAGGGAGGCGAGGAGACCGATGGTCTCGTAGTTGCCCAGCTCCCCCTTCAGCAGCGGGATGAGCGCGGGGAGCAGGACCAGGTAGGCGTGCATGATGCCGTGGGACCCGGCGATGGCGTAGATACCCGCTTCAGACCTACTCACGGTGTCGTCAGCCCCTATGCTCCCTATTTGGGGAGCCCTTCCCCTATATATCCTTAATCTAACCCTCGCAAAGAGGCGCGCGGCAAGGCGCGAGGCTTGCCAAGAACATGAACCTGAAAGCCGCTCCCGCGTCCCTCCGGGCGAACCGGCTTATATACAAGCCGCCCGAGGAGGCGCCGCCAAATTATTTAGCCTCTTGGGGAGATAGTTGAGCGGAGGGACGGCCGTGTCCGCGAAGCTGAGAAAGCAGGCGCTCCAACTCCTCGCCGAGCAGCCCCTCACCCTGAAGGAGCTCGCGAAGAAGATGGGCCTCAAGGAGAAGAGGGCCTTCAGAATCCTCAGATCCCTCTTCGAGAAGGGGCAGATCAAGTCGTTCAAGGATCAGGACAACGTTCGACGCTACATGCCGGTCGACGCGGGCGCCTGAGCGCGTCAGAGCGACCCCCGTCGGCCAAACCACTTATACGACGATGGAAATTATGTCGCCCGAATTACAGTAGGTATAGGGCGCGGTCGGTCCGGGTTAGGAGTTCGAAGCCGTCCGCGGTCACGAGGACCGTGTCCTCGATCTGGACGCCGCCCCAGCCCAGCTCAAGGTAGGGGACGTCGATGTTGATGACCATCCCCTCCACCAGCTCCCGCTCGCTCTCCTTCTCGATCCAGGGCTGCTCGTTGCACTCGACGCCGACGCCGTGACCGAAGGAAAGGCTGAGAGGTTTCAGCCCCGCCGCCTCAAGCTCCTTCGCCGCGGCGGCGTAGACCTCGGAGACCCGGGCCCCCGGCCTCACGGAGTCGAGGGCCGCGTCCTGGGCGCTCAGGACGGCCTCCCCCCTCTTCGCCAGGGGTGGGCGTGGCCGACCTATGACGGCGGTCCTGGAGATGTTGGAGTGGTAGTGGAGCCAGGTGCAGCCGAGGGTCATCCGTATCACGTCGCCGCGGCGGGCCTCGGAGACGGAGGGGATGGGGTGGGGGAAGGCGCTCCTCTCCCGGAACCCGATGAGGCTCTGGGTCACCCGGCCGCCGTCGTAGGCCACGGAGTACCCGAACATCCCCGCGAGGTCCACCTCCATGATCCGGGACCGGACGATCTCCAGGGCGTCCTCCATCGACTTCTCCGTGATCTCCGTCGCCCGCCTGATCCGCTCAACCTCCTCCTCGGTCTTGACGAGCCTGATCTCCCGCAGCAGGTCTGCCCCCTCGACGACTTTCGCGTCGGGCAGCCTCCGCCGGATCATCTCGAACAGCCTCGCCGGGACGCCGGAGGTGTCGAGAGCGAGAACGCCTCCGGCCAGCCCCCGGTCCTCCAATGCCTTCACGAGAGCCGAGACGGCGTCAACCTCGGGCACCGCGGTCTTGTAGAGGTTGATGAGCCTCTGGGTCTGCTCCGGAACCTCGTCGGACTGCGCGATCTCAACGCTGTGGGCGCCGTAGAAGCGCACATCGCCCATCCATGTCTCACTGTCGACGATGAGGTCCGCCTCATCCAGGGGCGCGACGACGGCCGGGTCGCCGTCCGCGGGCAGGAGGGCGAACGCCTGGGTGCCGCAGCGGAGCTCCTGCCCCAGGCTCCAGTAGTCGGAGAGGTAATAGACGTTCTCGGGGGATGAGGCGATGAGGACATCTGCGCCTCGGTCCGCCATGATCTGGTAGGCTCGCTCCCTGTTTAGCGGCATCTCTGAACGGTGTAGAATCTATGCGTTCTATTTTTAAGACGATTGGACGCGGGGGAGGCAGGGAGGTGGGTGACTGCCCTCCCTCAAGGGAGGTCCCCTGATGGTTATAGTCAAACCTTCGGCACGGTCCTCTTTGCTCCCGTTTACGGGGGTCTGCACCTCAAAACGCTTTTAACGGCTGCGCCCTGTGTTATACGGGTTCCAGATTGGCTTCTTCCAATGAAAAACGGAGAGAGGTTGAAGACGAGAGGGAGGGTAGGCGTCCGTCGGGCTCGGCCTTGAGGGTGGACTACCACTGCCACATATCGATGATGGAGTACGCCGACCCGGAGCACCCGACGGTGGTCTCAGTGTCGAGGGAGGAGTTCCTCGCCGACCTCGACGCGGCGGGGTTCGACATGGCGGTGGTCCTCTCAGATTCGAGGACGACGCCCGAGATGGTCTCCACCTTCGTCAGTCAGGCGCCGGACCGGTTCATCGGCTTCGGCTACGTAAACCCCCTTCGGCGGGACGCGCCCGAGAGTGTCCTGAGGCAGAGGCATGAGCTCGGCCTCTTCGGCCTCAAGCTCTACCCGACCGTCGACGGGTACCGGGCAGACGACCCCAGGGCGTTCAGGGTCTACGAGGCCGCCGTCGGCATCGACATGCCCGTGCTCTTCCATCAGGCGGGGATGCCGGAGCCCCACGACCTGCTCAGGCATACGGACCCGGAGCAGATCGATGTCGTCGCGAGCTGCTTCCCCCGGCTCCGCATCGTGCTGGCGCATCTGGGGTATCCGCGGGTCGAGGAGACCCTCTACGTGGCGCGGAAGCACAGGAACGTCTGGTGCGACCTGAGCTGGCCCTACGGCGACATCAACCACCCCAGCTACCGGTACCTCCTCTGGCGGGACCTCCTCGTCGCCCTCAACCTCGGCGTCCTCGGCCGCATCGTCTTCGGCACAGACTACCCCGGCGTCCGCCAGAAACCCTACGTCGAGCTACTGATGTCGGTGAACAGGTACGCCGCCCACCCGGACCTGCGGATACCCGAGGACCGGCTCGCGGCCATCCTCGGAGAGAACGCGAGGCCCCTTCTCCCCGAAAAGCGGTGACCCGACGCCCATCTCCTCCCTATTTCCTACGTGGCCACGGGAGACGCCCTAAGCTGCGGCCAAGTTTTGGAGCAGAAGCGCCAGGCCGTTTGTGATGGCGTGGCCGAGCACGCATCCGGCGACGTTCCTCGACCTGAGGAACACCAGCCCGTTCAGGAGGGCGAGGAGGAAGACCGGGATCAGGAGGAGGGGGAGCCCCGCCGAGACGTGGTGATGATGGACGGAGACGAAGAGGAGGGACTGCGCGAGGTTCAGGGCGAGGTTGAAGCGGGAAAGGGGGCGGTCCCGCCGGGCGAAGACGCCGAGGAAGAAGCCCCGGTAGGAGACCTCCTCGTACAGGGGGGACCAGATGACGTCTATCAGGATCACGCCGATCCCGAGGGGCGCGACCGGCCTCCGGCCCAAGTAGTGGAGGAAGACGGGGTAGAAGGCGGCCTCCACGAGCAGCCCCGCGCCGACCCCGAGCGCCAGGGAGAGGCCCAGGCGGTCTGCGGTCAGCCCGATCCGGGATAGACGCTCCCCGCGGAGCTTAATGAAGAGGAGGGGCAGGAGGATCAGCGGATAGAACGTCCCGTTGAGCCATAGGGCAATGAACACCAGAAGCGCGAGGACGGATCGGGTTCGTCCTTCAGACCCGGCGGTCATCCTCCCCCTTCCTTCATGGGCTTGAGATGATCGATCAAGGGCTCATCAACCTGCACATCAGCAGCGTAAATGTAATAGTTTATCGGCTGATGAGTCCGACCTGAAAAAAGGGGAAAAAGGGCGGTGGTGGGTTCGGGAGAGGGGTCAGCCCGTCCGCTTCAGCACCCTTCCGGGCGTGGCGCCGGTGTGCTTGCCCTTCTCCACGACGGCGGTGCCGTTGACGAAGACGTATTCGATGCCCTTCGGGTACCGTCTGGGCTCCAGCTCGTCGCCGAGGACCTTTAGGCCGGGCAGGTCCATGAGGACGATGTCGGCGTAGCTGCCCTCGGTGAGGACGCCGCGGCCCTCCAGGTTGTGGACCTTGGCGGGCATGGTCGCCGTCTTCTGCACCGCCTCCTCAAGGGTGAAGAGACTGCCGTCGCGGACGTACTTGATGTAGAAGAGGGGGTAGGCGCTGAAGGTGTTGATGCCCGGGATGCTGTAGGGCGGGTTCTTGGCCTGGAACTTGTCATCAACGACGGAGGTGTCGAGGCCGACCATGCCGGCGGGGTGGGTGTAGTACTGGTCGTAGCAGGGCTTCGGGGTGAGCTGGGAGGTGACGCCTCGGGCGTCGGGGTCCTCGGCGATGATGTCGAACCAGGTGTCCCACGGGTCGGTGCCCCGCTCCTTCGCGATCTCGGCGATGGACTTCCCGTCGATCCCGGGGACCTTGCTCTTCACGACGAAGATGTTCTCCGCCCACCGGGGGTTGGTGTTCGGGTTGTAGAGGACCCTGATGAACCACTTGCCCCGGCGGATGGCGTCCTTCACCTCCTCCCGGAAGTCCTTCACCTTCAGCCACCTGCCGAGGGCCTCCCGGCCGCCCAGCTCCCGGAGCCAGGGCGCCAAGAGGCTGCAGAGGTAGGGCATGACGGCGAAGCCTCCCCGGGTCAGCTGGGGGATGGCGTCCCATGTGATGTCCAGCTCGTCCTTCTTCTCCCGGGTGATCATGTCGATGGTGACCTTGAGGTTGGCCGCCTCCAGCTCATCCGGCGGCGGCGGGTAGATCTGCCAGCCGGTGGAGAGGTGGGCGAAGTGGAGGCGGACGCCGGTCTTCTTGTGGACGTCGATGCACTCCATGAGGGCGGTGATCTTCTCGTTGGGGATGTGGCCGGCGGCGATGCCCCGCCTGCGGCCGGTGCGCCTCCAGTGGGGGCAGTAGATGCCGTTGTACCTCTTGAGCACCTTGACGCCGTCGATGATCTCCTCGTGGGCGGCGAAGACGTCGGGGTCGTAGTCGAGGCCGGCGCTCATGCCGATGCAGCCCTCGTCCATGGCCTCGGCGATGAGCTCCCTCATCTGCTTCAGCTCCTCGTCCTTGGCGTGGCGCTTGTAGTCGAGGCCCATCACCTTGGTGCGGATGGTGCCGTGGCCCACCAGGGGCGCGTAGTTCATCGATATCCCGACCTCCTCGACCTTCTTGAAGAAGCCCGCCATGGTCTCCCAGTCGAGGGTCCAGCCGAACAGCTCCTTCATCCACTCGTTCACCTGGTCCAGGGGGTAGTAGGGCTTGTTGGGGTAGAACTTGTAGGGGTCCAGCTCCACCAGCCGGTCCATCAGCAGCCATGGCACCCTGACGTGCTCGCCGAGGGGGGCCGGGCTGCCGCCGCACTGGCCGCCGACGAAGGTGGTCACCCCCTGCATCACGTAGCTCTGGCACTTCGGGTACCAGAGCAGCGTCCAGTCGGCGTGGCTGTGGGCGTCCACGAAGCCGGGGAGCGCCGTCAGCCCCTCGGCGTCCACGACCTTCTTGGCGTCGCCCTTCACGTCGCCAAGGGCCGCCACCTTGTCTCCCACGACTCCGATGGAGCCCTTGTAGGCCTCTCTGCCTGTCCCTTCGACGATCGTGGCGTTCTCTATCAGAACGTCGAACTCATCCATCCAGAATCTCCGAGGAAATAGGCGCCCTCTCCCCATTTAACGCTGACGGGGCGCGAGCGCGGAGCGTCGCCTTCTGTATCTGTCGTTCTTCCAGACGTCGGCGGTGTCGCTGTAGATGCCCGACTCCCAGTAGCCGAGGCGCCTCTCCGCCGTGAAGGCGATCCGGGTCAGCCACATGGGGCTCTTGTACGCGTACTTGCTCGGCACCACCAGCCTCACGGGGCCGCCCAGCGGCCCGGGCAGGTCCTCGCCGTTCAGCCCGTGGGCCAGGATCACGTCGTCCCCCGTCAGCTCCTCCAGGGGGAGGGAGGTGGTGTATCCGTCGGCGCACTCGAACCAGGCGTATCTGGCCGATGGCTTTGGCCGCGCCCTCTCCACAAGCGCCCTGAAGGGGACGCCCCGCCACCGGCAGTCGAGGACGCTCCACCCCTCGACGCAGTGGAAGTCGCTGACCGACTCCGTCTGCGGCAGCTCCATGAACGCCTCCCAGTCGAGGGTGAAGGGGTTCTCCACCTCGCCGTCCACCGTCAGCCTCCACTCCTCCCTGCTGATCTCGGGGAGCTCCTCTGTGATGCCCGGGTGATCGATGCCCCAGCGGAGGATCGCCTCGATGGGCTTCTGCCCCGGCGGCAGCCTGCGGCTCGTCTTCCCTCGGGACAAGGCTCTCAGTAACTCCCCGCGCCCCTCTGGGCAATAAAGATGGCGCCGCGAAAGAGGCATATACCGCCTTCATCAACCATAAACCGTGAGCCTGGAGGAGTACCGGGCCAGACGGGACTTCACG
>QMXQ01000036.1 GCA_003662205.1 Candidatus Bathyarchaeota archaeon | reverse complement strand
TTTTTCTCCTGTTACTGGGTGTTTCATCTATGCCGACGGCTGGAAAGGTTTTCGTCTCGACGGAGTACCTCCCCCTGACGGAGATCTCCGCTGCCTTGGAGGGGTTCAGGGTGGAGGAGACGTACAGGGAGGGCGACCTGGAGTTCGACCTCGTCACCGAGATCGCCAACGTCTCCCTGGTGGAGGGGACCCTGACGGGGCTCTACTCCTACGACTACGTGGTCCACCACTACCACAGGGGGCGGGTGACCCCGGCGCCCGCGACCAAGGAGGTCCTCTTCGCCTTCACCGACCTCGACGGCCGCATCTACCTGACGGTGGTGGAGAAGAAGGAGATCGCTAACAGGGTGGCGAACCGCCTCAGCGAGATCGCCTTCGGCGAGGTCGGCGTCATCGTCGAGGCCCGCATCCTCCCAGAGACCCTGAAGGCGTTCCACCTCGCCAACCCCGAGAGCACCCGGGTCATCTTCTTCGAGAACATGGACATCCCCAACGTCAACAAGCTCAGCCTCTACGGCCCCGACCTCACGGGCACCAGCCTCTTCGACGAGTACGCCGCCCGGGGCGACCCCTGGTACATCCTCACCCGGTCGAAGAAGCACGGCCACACCGTCGGCCTCGTCCGCGACGGCTCCGTGACCATCTTCAACACCATCGACCAGGGCCAGTATCTCCAGTATGTTAAGGATGAGGTGCTCCCCATGACCCAGCCCCCGCGGGCGAGAAGGCGCTGAGCGCAGGCGACCCCGGAGTGAGAGGAGATGGAGAAGCCTGACAGGGTTCTGGACTGCACCGGGCTCTACTGCCCGGAGCCCGTGTTCAGGACGCGCCTGGCGCTGGACGAGATGGAGGTCGGCGAGGTGCTGGAGGTGACAGCTGACGACCCGGCGGCCGAGGAGGACATCAAACGCCTCGTGAGGCGGCTGGGGCACAAGGTCGTCGGCTTCGAATCCGACGGCGAGAAAGTCGTCTTCCTGATAAGGAAGGCGAAGTAAGGCCCGCCGACCTCCAAGAGCTCTACCTGATGGATAGCGCCTCCGCACGCCCTTGATGAGGGGAAACCCGCGGCCGAGGATCGAGATAGACTTTTACGCTCGTCTTCGGCTTGAGGTCCTCGGTGTTAAGCCGGTGGCGTGTCCTCCTAGACGGTGATGGGCACCATCGTGTATTTGACCTGCTGTACCCCCCGCAGCGCCCGTATCCGTCCTATGAAGTTCAGAACCTCCTCCGCCTCCCCCTCCGTTATGAATATCTCAAGGCAGTAGGTTTTCCCCAGGTGCACGTGCATGTCGCCTGAGATTATCTCGTTGTGCTCGTGTCTGAGCCGCATGAGCCGCTCGTCCACATCGTGCCTCTCGTGCTGGGATATGACTGTTATCGTCGCGGTCACCTTCCCCTTCTTGAACCGGTTCAGCTCGTAATCGGAGAGGTAATCCCTTATCGCCTCTCTGATCGCCTCCGACCGGCTTGAGTAGCCCCGCTCCCTTATGATCCTCTCCAACTTGCTCAGGAGCTCGGGGGTGAGGGAGATGCTGACGATCGGCATGTTAATAAAATGCTTCTTGTTCTTTAATAAATCTTATTAAGTATCCCCCATTTATTAGCACTACCTTAATAAATACTCGATCGACAAGGGTGTGATACAAAGGCTCCTGAAGATTGAGGGAACATACGTGCACGAACACCACCATGAAGACGAATGCCACGCATGCGGCGTAGAGGGCTTGGAGACCCATAGCCTCTGGAGGAGCAAGAGGGTCGCCATCATGGCCCTCTCGGGGACCCTGCTCGCGGTGGGGCTCCTCTTCGAGTTCGGCCTAAGCTGGGTGCTGCCCGCCGAGCTCCTCTTCCTCGCCACCGCCGCCATCTCGGGATACGAGCTGGCGAAGGAGGGCGTCTCCTCCCTCATATTCCGGAGGAGGCTGAACATAGATTTCCTGATCATGTTGGCCGCGGTGGGCAGCTTCTTCATCGGCCACGGGGAGGAGGGCGCCACCGTGATCTTCCTCTTCAGCGTGGCCGAGTTCCTGGAGGGCTACGCCGCGGTGAGGGCGAGGCGGTCCATCGAGGCCCTGATGGAGCTCGCCCCCGAGGTCGCGACCGTGAGGAGGGACGGGGAGGAGATGAAGGTCCCCGTGGGGGAGGTCAGCCCCGGCGAGGTAGTCGTCGTTAGACCGGGCGAGAAGATACCGCTGGACGGCGAGGTCGTAGGAGGAGTCTCAAGCGTCAACCAGGCCCCCATCACCGGCGAGTCCCTGCCCGTGACGAAGCAGGTCGGCGACGAGGTCTACGCCGGGACCATCAACAACGAGGGCTTCCTGGAGATCGAGGTGACCAAGCGTTCGGACGAGTCGATGCTCTCGAAGATCGTCAGGCTCGTCGAGGAGGCTCAGAGGATGAAGTCCCCAACCGAGAAGTTCATCGACAGGTTCTCCCAGTACTACACCCCCTCCGTCATCTTCCTGGCGATAGGCGTCGCGACCGTGCCCGCCCTCGTGTTCGGCCTGCCCTTCAACGAGTGGCTCTACAAGGCGTTGGTCCTGCTCGTGGTCTCCTGCCCCTGCGCCCTGGCGATCTCGACGCCCGTGGCGATGGTCTCCGGGATGACGGGCGCGGCGAGGAACGGCGTCCTCATAAAAGGCAGCGTCTACGTCGAGGAGATCAGCAAGGTCAAGGTGTTCGCCTTTGACAAGACCGGAACGCTGACGGAGGGGAGGCTGGAGGTGACCGATGTCGTGGGGCTGGGACACTCCAAGGACGAGGTCCTGCTCAAGGCGGCCTCCATCGAGGCGCTGTCGGAGCACCCCATCGCCAAGGCGATAGTTGAGGCGTCTGGAGACGCGAAGCTGATGGGCGTCGAAGATTTCCGTGCGATCGCCGGCAAGGGCGTCACGTGCACGATTGAGGGCGAGAGATACTACGTCGGCAGCAGGAGGCTGTTCAAGGAACTATCCGTCGAGGTCCCGGAGGAGCGGGCCTGGAACCTTGAGAACGAGGGCAAGACGGTGGTCTTCGTCGGAACCGGGAGGGAGGTCATCGGCCTCATCGCGGTCATGGACAAGATCAGAGACACCACGGCGGCGACCATCGCGGAGCTCGGCAGAAAGGGGATTAAAACGGTGATGATAACCGGGGACAACGAGCGGACGGCGAAGGCGATAGCGGAGAAGATAGGCATCGACGAGTACCACGCCGAACTGCTGCCCGAGCACAAGGTGGACATAGTCGAGGAACTATCCAAAAAGTATGGGCGCGTGGCCATGGTCGGGGACGGGGTCAACGACGCCCCCGCCCTGGCCAGGGCCAGCGTGGGCATAGCCATGGGCGCCATAGGCAGCGACGTCTCCCTGGAGACCGCAGACATAGCGCTGATGCAGGACGACCTCTCCAAGCTCCCCTACCTGATGGAGCTGAGCAAGAAGACCCTGAAGATAGTGAAGGAGAACATCGTCGCGTCCATCACGATAAAGGGGGGCCTCGGCGCGCTCGTGTTCCCGGGGCTCGTGACCCTATGGCTGGCGGTGGCCGTCGGTGACATGGGGCTGGCTCTAGCTGTGATCCTCAACGCCATGCGTCTCTCATCAATAAAATCTCGGAGCCTTGTCCCCCCGCAGGCATCCGAGCCACAACTATCCGAGGGGGTCACCCGATAGAGACTTGCGAAATGTTGCACTATGCGCTCTACGTAGGTACCGGGCTCCCACCCGCGTTAGGGCTATATGTTTTAATGGAGAATAAAACCCCGCGACCTTGGGGTATCATTATCGAGGGGATTTCGCTCGTCTGGTGGGCCCTGGACGTCGTCCATGCTCAGACCCATCAAATGTGGAATCGAAAGGGTAAGCTGCAGTAGCGTCGTCCATCCGAGTTTCACTCAGGGAATATGATCCCGAGGGACCAGATCAGGGACAATCCCAGCAGGAAGGCGATGAACTGCACCACCGACCGTCCCAAGGTCTTCTCCTCGTGGAGCTCGGGGATCAGCTCGGATGCTCCCAGGTATGTGAATCCCCCCGCCGCCAACGCGATCAAGAGCCCGCTGAGCTCCTCGATCCAGTTCGAGACGAATAGTGCGGTGGCGCCTCCGAAGACAACTGTGAGGGCGACGGCGAAGTTCAGGACTAGGGCGCTGCGGCGGCTGAACCCGCCGTAGAGGAGTATCCCGTAGTCGCCCATCTCCTGCGGGAGTTCGTGGAAGATGACGGCGACGGTGGCCGCCGCGCCCACCGCCGGGTCGACGAGGAAGCTGACGGCGATCACGATGCCGTCTATGAAGTTGTGTATGCCGTCGCCGATCAGGTTCAGGTACGCGAACTCCCTGGTGCCTGCCTTCCCCGGCCTAGCGGGTAGGTGCTCGATGTCCTCCCTGTGACCGTGGCCGTGGTACCAGTAGATGAAGCGCTCCAGGAAGAAGAAAAGGACGAAGCCGAGGGCGACGTAAACGAAGACGACATCCGACTCCACCAGCTCTATCGCCTCGGGGAGCAGGTCGAAAAAGACGGCGCCAAGGATGGAGCCGGCGGAGAAGCCGATGATGACGAACAGAACCCTGTGGAGATGCTTTTCGTTCAGGGAGAGCGCGAATATCCCGCTGAGGGAGAAAAGGCTGACCACCACGGTAGCAGCTAGGATGAGAGGCATGACGGACATATCATCGATCGGTCCTCCGCGTCGGAGTTAAGCTTTCCTACGTTTTCGTCAACATTTTTAACACGGCGTTCCCACCCCTCTAGAGAGGGATCCCGTTGAAGGTCTACATGGATTACGGGGCCGCCTCCCCCGTCGATCCCCGGGTGCTGGAGGAGATGATGCCCTACTTCTCGGACTCCTTCGGCAACCCCGCCTCCCTCCACTCCTACGCCTTCGAGGCCCAGAGGGCGATGGAGCGCGCCCGGGGGCAGGTCGCCTCCCTCATCGGCGCCGAGCCCGGGGAGATCGTCTTCACCTCCTGCGCGACGGAGTCGAACAACCTCGCCCTCATAGGCGCTGCCCTGAGGTACCGCAGCCGCGGCAGCGGGGTCGTCGTCTCCAACATAGAGCACATCTCCATCCTGAACATCTGCAAGGAGCTCTCTAAGCAGGGCTTCGAGATCAGATATGTCCCCGTCGACCGGGACGGCATCATCCGCCTGGACCGGCTGGAGGCGCTGGTTGACGACGAGACCGTCCTGGTCTCCATCATGGCGGCGAACGGGGAGATCGGCACCGTCCAGCCCATCAGGGAAGCGGCCGAGGTGGCGCATGAGCATGGCGCCCTCTTCCACACGGATGCCACCGCCGCTGCCGGCAAGGTGCCCCTGGACGTCGGGGAGGTCGGCGTCGACCTGATGACCCTCTCCTCCAACGACCTCTACGGCCCGAAGGGGGTCGGCGCCCTCTACGTGAGGAAGGGGCTGAGGGTGAAGCCGCTGATGATCGGCGGCGGCCAGGAGAACGGGATGCGCTCCGGCTCCGAGAACATCCCCGGCATCGTGGGGATGGGGAAGGCGGCGGAGTTCGCCAAGAAGGAGATGAAGTCGGAGGCGGAGCGGCTGACCCGGCTCCGGGACCGGCTCATCAAGGGGATCACCGAGGAGATACCCGCGTCCTACCTGAACGGCCACCCGAAGCGGAGGCTGCCGAACAACGCGAACATCAGGTTCAGCTACATCGAGGGGGAGGCCCTCATCCTCAGCCTCGACGAGCTCGGCATCCAGGTCTCCTCAGGGTCGGCGTGCGCCGCGAAGACGCTGGAGCCCAGCCACGTGCTGCTGGCCATAGGCCTGAAGCACGAGGAGGCCCACGGCTCCCTGGTGTTCACCCTGGGAAAAGGTAATAGGGAGGAACATGTTGAATACGTGATACGGCAGATGCCCGGGGTGGTGAGGCGGCTCCGGTCCATGTCGCCCCTGACGCCCGAGGAGCTGAGGTAGGGATGTACTCGGAGAAGGTGATGGATCACTTCAGGAACCCGCGGAACGTGGGGGAGATACCGGATGCCGACGGCGTCGGCACGGTGGGGAACCCCGTCTGCGGGGACATGATGTCCATCTACATCAAGGTGAAGGACGACCGCATCGTTGACATCAAGTTCAAGACCTTTGGCTGCGGCGCCGCCATCGCCACCAGCAGCATGATCACAGAGCTCGCCAAGGGGAAGACCCTCGACGAGGCGCTGAAGGTCACACGGGCGGACGTCGCAAAGGAGCTGGGGGGGCTGCCGCCCGTCAAGATGCACTGCTCCAACTTGGCCGCCGACGCCCTCCACGAGGCCATCAAGGACTACCGGAAGAGGAGGGGTGAGGGTTGAAGAAGGTGTTCGTCCAGTGCCCCCTCTGCAGGGAGCAGCAGGAGCGGGACGACTGCGCCCTGGCGACCGTCCGCAGGGCTGTGGGCGGCAAGGTCCGCGTCTACTGCTGTGAGTCCCAGGCAAAGAAAGATAAGCAAGTGTAGATCAATCGTTTATCATCTGGGGTCGGGTAATGTTTAGGAAGAGTCTGGCGCAGTTCGTGTCCGCGGCCATGAACGCCCCCCTCATAGCCTTCGTCACGTTCATCCCCCTCATCCTCTCCCAGGGGGCCAGCTCGGCGCCGACCCTCATCGCCATCACCACCCTCTTCGGCTCCGTCCTTCCCCTCGCCTCCACCTTTTACATGGTTCGGAAGGGGATCATCCCCGACGTCTACGCCTCGGATCGGAGGACGAGGGTCAAGCCCTTCATCGTGGCGATGGGCTCCTATCTCATGGGGGTCGCGGCCCTGCTGGCCGTCGGCGCGCCCCGAGGCGTCACGGCGCTGATGGCGTGCTACGCCGTGAACTCCCTCATCCTCCTCGTCATCACCACGGTCTGGAAGATAAGCATCCACGCCTCGGGCGTCACGGGGCCCGTCACGGCCCTGGTCTTCGAGCTGGGGGCTAGGATGGCGCCCCTCTTCCTGCTCGCCCTCCCCGTCGCCTGGGCGAGGATCGAGCTCAAGGCCCACAACCTGAAGCAGGTGGCCGCGGGGGCGCTGCTGACGAGCTGGCTGACGTGGCTCCAGATGAACCTCTACGTCAACTATCTTTTCATCTAGGCTCGGCCGTTCTTGACCCTCTTGGCGATCTCCCTGCCGAACTCCACCGCCCTCTTCAGCTCCTCGCCGGTGGGCCTGTAGACGAAGTCCAGGTCGCTCTCGACCAGGTCGATGCCCGCCGCCTTCATCTCCGCCTCCGCCGCCCTCTTGGCGCCGCCGCCCCAGCCGTAGGAGCCGAAGACGGCGCCGATCTTGTTCTTCGGCTTCAGCCCCTTCATGTACGCGAGGAAGGAGGCGACGGTGGGGAAGAGGCCGTTGTTCAGGGTCGGCGAGCCGACGAGGACCGCCCTCGCGTCGAGGACGTCGGCGATGACGTCGCTGTTGTGGGTGACGCCGAGCCTGTGGAGCCGTGCCTCGACGCCCTCGCTGGCGATGCCCTCCACCAGCGCCTTCGCCACCCTCTCCGTGCTCCCCCACATCGTGTCGTAGACCACCACCACCCTCTCCGAGGCGGCGCCCTCCACCCAGCGCCGGTACGCCCTCAGGATCTCCCCCGGCCGGCTCCTCCAGATGACGCCGTGGCTCGGCGCGATCACCTCGATCTCCAGGCCGGCGAGGGCCTTGAGGGCTCGGCTCACGCTCCGCCAGAGGGGCATCACGATGTTCGCGTAGTACTTCGCCGCCTCGTGCATGAGGACGGCGGGGTCGACCTCGTCGTCGAACCGCTTGCTGGTGGCCAGGTGCTGGCCGAAGGCGTCGTTCGACAGGAGCAGCTTCTCCTCGGGGATGTAGGTGACCATGGAGTCGGGCCAGTGGACCATGGGCGTGGCGACGAACTGGAGGGTTCGGGAGCCGAGGCTGACGGCGGGCCTCTCCGTTATGGTGGTGCACTTCAGATCGTCCCCGTAGTATCGCCGCAGCCCCTTCCTGCCCATGTCGGAGGCGATGAGCTCCGCGTCCCCCGCCGCCTCAAGGACCGCCAGCAGGGCGCCGGAGTGGTCGGGCTCGGTGTGGTTCGAGATCACGTAGTCGATCTCCCCCGGGTTGATGACCTCCTCGAGGCGCTCCATCATCTCGGGGAGGAAGGGCGCCTTCACGGTGTCGATGAGGGCCACCTTCTCGTCGACCACGAGGTACGCGTTGTAGGTCGTCCCCCGGTGGGTCACGTAGCCGTGGAAGTTGCGGACGTTCCAGTCCACGGCGCCGACCCAGTAGACCCCGTCCTTCACCTGGATCAAAATTCACCACATCCGTCCTCGATCTCGGAGGGGGCGAATAAAAGGGTTGTCAAGCCCTGGAAGCGGTTATAAAAGACCCCTCTAAACTATGTTTGAGATGGTCATGGACCTCGCCGCTTCAACCCTCTTCTGCCTCCACAAGCCCTTCGAGGAGGCGCTGACGGATATGGCGCTCGCTGGCACCAGGTGCATCGAGCTGACGGACGAGGGTTCCCACGCCCTGTCCCGGCGGCGCGTCGAGCGGCTCCTGGAGCTGAGGTCGTCCTACGGCCTGCGCTACGCGGTCCACGCCCCCTTCGCCGACGTCAACATCGCCGCCGGGGACGCCGCCATCAGGGAGGCCGTCCTGAGGCGCCTGGAGGCCTCGATCCGGTGGGCCTCTGCCCTCGAGGCGGAGGCGCTGGTCTTCCATCCGGGCGCGACCACGGCGATGGAGCACTTCTACCCCGGCGCGGCGTGGAGGCTGAACCTGGAGTCGGTGCGGAGGCTGCTGAAGTTCGCGGCCGACTACGGCGTCCCGGCGATGATAGAGAACGTCCCCGAGCCCTTCCCCTTCCTCATGAAATCCGTGGAGGAGTTCAGCCGGTTCTACGGCGAGGTGGGGCTCGACGTGAGGATGGTCCTCGACGTCGCCCACGCCCACCTGAGGGGCGAGACGGAGGAGTTCCTCAGGCGCTTCGGCGACCGCATCGGCCACATCCACGTGAGCGACAACCACGGCAAGATGGACGAGCACCTCCAGGTCGGCGAGGGCTCCATCGACTGGGAGAGGACGATGGCCGCGGTCAAAGCGGCGCGATTCGACGGCTGGGTGGTCGTCGAGTCCTTCACGGGCGTCGAGGAGAGCCTGGGCCTGCTGAGGCGGCTGGTGGACCACGCCTAGAGGGGGATCTCGACCTCCATCAGGTCCTCGGCGACCCGGGTGTTGGGGAAAACCTTGCGCGCCTGCTCTAGGAGGCCGGCGGGGTCGGGGTAGCGGGAGCTGACGTGTGTCAGCAGCAGCAGTTCCACGCGGGCGGCCGCCGCCACCTCCGCCGCCTGGCTCGCCGTGGAGTGGCCGTCCTCCGCCGCCCTCTCCGCCAGCGCGTCGTCGAAGGTCGCCTCGTGGATGAGGACGTCGGCGCCTCTCGCCAGCTCCACCAGCGCCTCCGTGGGCCTCGTGTCCCCGCTGTAGACGATCTTCCGCCCCCGCCTCGGGGGATCGACGACCTCCGCCGACCGCACCCGCCTGCCGTCGTCAAGCACCACGTCCCCGCCGCGCTGGAGCCTCTTCCACAGCGGCCCCTCGGGAACCCCCAGCGCTCTCGCCCTCTCAGGGTGGAACCTGCCCGGGCGGGGATGCTCGACGAGGGCGTAGGACCAGCACTCCCCCTCGTGGTCGGCCCTGACCGCCTCCACCTTGTAGTCGGGACCTGTGTAGACGACTCCTCCGTCCAGGATCTCGTGGATTTCGAGGGGGAAGCCGGGGGCGCCCAGTATGGCGCTGAAGGCTTTGATGAAGTCGAGGATGCCTCGGGGGCCGTAGAGGTGCAGCGGCCGCTCGCGCCGGAGCAGCGTCATCGTCTGCAGCAGCCCGGGCAGGCCGAGGACGTGGTCGCCGTGGAGGTGGCTGACGAAGATGCGGGTGGGCCGCCTGAAGCCGAGGCGGGCGGCGACCATCCGCTGCTGCGTCCCCTCCCCGCAGTCGAAGAGGATAACCTCGCCCTCACGCTTCACGGCGACGGCAGAGGCGCCGCGGCTCGGAGTGGGCATGCTCCCACTCGTGCCGAGGAAGACGATCTTCACGTCACACCCTCCTGAACACGGCCACCTCCCTCGTCAGGCTGCCGTGGATCGGAATTAGATGAGACTCGACATGCTTAAAGCCTGTCCCCCGAGCCATCTCCACGACCCGGAGCGCCCGAGGGGCCGCCACGCAGAGGTATCCCCCCGGGCGCAGGAGGTCCGCGGCCCCGCCCAGGAAGGCGCGGTACAGGTCCTCGACGTCCGCGCCGCGCGTCGAGGCGATCCTCCCGTACGGCGGGTCCGTGGCGACCGCGTCGAACTCCCGGAGCGGCAGCCTCCGCGCGTCGCCGACGATGAGGTCGCAGGGAGCGACGCCGAAGTGGGCGAGGTTCCTCCTCGACCCCTCGACCATCGCGGGGGAGAGGTCCAGCCCCACGGGTCGGCAGCCGATCACGCCCGCCTCGATGAGGAGGGCGCCGGCCCCGCAGAAGGGGTCGAGCAGCCGCCCGGG
>QMXQ01000035.1 GCA_003662205.1 Candidatus Bathyarchaeota archaeon | reverse complement strand
CAGTACGGCTCGCCGAACTCGTGGCTGTTCTTCCCGTCGGCGAAGAGCCCCGCCCTCGGACAGTTCTCGTGGGCCGTGTGGCCGAAGATGAACGTCGGACGATGCTCCTCGTCGAGCTCCGGCAGGGGGAGGTAGCCCCTGACGGATAGGACCGCGTGGGCAAGGACCTCTGCCAGGTGCTCGCCGTGAACGGGGCACCCTGGGACGTTGATGACGGGGATACCGAGCGCGCTTTTCCAGCCCCTGCCCAGGTAGTCGAGGGCTCCCTTGGCCCCCGTCGGGTTGGGCTTCCCGTGGGGGATGCCCCCGAAGCAGGCGCAGGTCCCCGCCGCGACGACCGCCGCCGCCCTCTTCGCCAGTCTGTCGAGGTGCTCGCTGAAGGTGACGGGCTTCCCATCCTCCTCCCCGATGACGCACCAGAAGCCACCGCTCTCCGCGGCCCTCGACTCGTCGGGGATCGCCCCCTCCACGACGAGCACGAAGGGGTCAAGCTCCCCCCTCTCCGCCGCCTTTACGGCGGCGAGGGCCTCCTCGCCCCAGGGGAGCATGATGGTGGCATGGTAGTCCAAAGTGACGCCGGCCGCCTGAGGGATGAACCCCGTCAGCAGATCCACGAGGCTAGGATGCGTGGCGTTCAACAGCGAGACGGTGCACCCCGTGCACGCCTGTCCCGGAAGCCATATGACGTGTATCTTCTCTATCTCAGACACTTCTTTTCACTCCTACTGAACGCGGATCCTCTCCTGTTGATTGTGAAAGCATCCGCCTCTAAACATTTACTAAAATTCTCCTTCCAGTCAACCAGCAAAAAAGAAGTATTAATATCTTTCCCCTCTTATAATTTTCAAAAATCGCAAAGCCTCCCCAAAGAATATTTATAATATTTATTTTCTTAAATACATGCACTATTAAAATGTAAAGTATTTTAAAAATATGCTTTACAATATGGAATATTGTGAATATGCACATTCTTCATATTCTGGGGGAAATCGCTCGATATCTTATGTTTACTCTAAATCAATAAATCTCGTTCGAGCTTGCGCTCATCCTTTGAAGGCCTATTTCTTGTCTGTTGATACTGTAATTGAATTATTTATCGTAAAAATGAGGTTCTCTTTCAACTTCCCTCTTTTTGTTTTTCATTTTTTAAATTTGTAGACGGAAGTGAAAAATTAATAAGGAGATGGAGAGAGTTATGGGGAGTGATCCCGGGTTGATGATATACCTCGAAGGTTACCACGCCTTCTGGATTTTTACCTTCATCTTCGTAGCCTTTCTCAGCGTCGCGATCCTCTTCGCGTGGCTGTTCGGCCCCTTCAAGCCCAACCCGATTAAGCAGAACATATACGAGTGCGGCCAGGCCCCCTTCGGAGAGGCGAGGAGCTTCAGGATCACCGGCATAGTCCGCTACTTCGGCTACGCCGTGGTCTTCTTCGCCCTCGACGCCTTCTCGTGGGTGGTGCTGACCGCCGCCCTGTCCGTCACCTTCAGCCTTGAGACGGTCGCCATCGTCTCGGTCTACACCCTGATCGTCCTGATAGGCATCGGTTATTTCCTCTCGGAGCTGAGGAAGCTGGTGAGGTAGGATGGAAGAGGAGACCACCATCAAGGAGCGTATCTTCGAGCGCTATCACATACCCATGCCCATCTACAACGTCGTGGAGTACATCGCCGGCTGGGCCCGGAAGTATTCCATCTGGCCCATCCACTTCGTCACCGGCTGCTGCAGCCCGGAGTTCATGCAGGTCTCCGGGTCCCGCTTCGACATGGAGCGGCTGGGCATCCTCCCCTTCGCCAGCGTCCGGCAGTGCGACTGCATCATGGTCGTCGGCGTCCTCTCCCGAAAGATGGGGGAGCGGGTGAAGTACCTCTACGACCAGATGGGAGAGCCCAAGTACGTCGTCTCCGTCGGCGCCTGCCCCACGGGCAAGGGCCCCTTCTACGACTCCTACTCGACGGTGAGGGTCGACGAGCTGGTGCCGGTGGACGTCTACATCCCCGGGTGCCCACCTAGGCCCGAGGCCATCATCCACGGGATGATGCTCCTCCAGGAGAAGATCAAGAAGGAGGTCAAGATCGGTGCCAGAGGGGGCTGAGGACGCGTTCATCGCGGCGCTGAAGGCCGCCCACCCGGACCTAGTGGAGGAGGCGGTGATCCTCAGGCAGAAGAGGGTGTCCGTGGTCGCGAAGCGGGAGGGGCTGCTGGAGCTCGCCCGGGCCCTCAGGGACGAGTTCGGGTTCGTCCACCCGGTCTCCGCCGGCGCCGTCGACTACCCGAAGGAGAACCGGATGCAGATGATCTACTATCTCATGAACCCGTCGTCCCGGTTCACCCTCATGCTCAGGGTCAACCTCCCCCGAGACGACCTCGTTCTGCCCTCGATGACCCAGGTCTGGGAGGCGATGAGCTTCCACGAGCGGGAGACCAAGGAGATGTTCGGCATCGACTTCGAGGGGCACCCCAACCTCGTGCCCCTGCTCCTGCCCCCCGACTGGAGGGGCGGATACCCGCTCAGGAAGGACTTCAAGGGCGAGGGGGCGCCGACATGACCGAGCCCGAGATCAAGCCCGACATCATGCGCATCAGCTGGGGGCCCCAGCACCCCATGAGCGGGCAGACCCGCATCCTCCTCGACGTGGACGGCGAGAAGGTCCACAGGATCATCGCCGACCTCGGCTTCACCCACAGGGGCATCGAGAAGATCCTAGAGAACCGGACCTTCCTGAAGGGGATCATCCCCATCGAGCGGATGGTGATGGTCGACACCGCCAACATCGGCCTCGGCTACGTCCTCGCCATAGAGGAGGCCCTCGGCGTCGAGGTGCCGGAGCGCGCCAACTGGATACGATCGATGCTCTGCGAGATGACCCGGATCAACAGCCACCTCTACGCCTTCGGGCTCCAGGCCGAGGCGACGGGCTACTTCCCCGCAGTCTTCCTCTGGACCACCATCGACCGGGAGGTCCTGCTGGACCTCATGGAGAAGCTGACGGGCGCCCGGTGGAGCTACAACTTCTTCCTCCCCGGGGGCGTCCACCACGACCTCCCCGAGGGCTTCCAGGAGGAGGTTCTGGAGGGCGTCGACTACCTCCGGCGCCGCTTCCAGCAGTACTGGGACGCGATGGTGGAGAACGCCACCTTCGAGATGAGGTGCAAGGGCGTCGCCGTCTTGAAGAAGGAGGACGCCATCAGGCTCGGCGCCACGGGGCCGGTGCTCAGGGGCTCCGGGGTCGACATGGATGTGCGGAAGGACGAGCCGTACGCCGCCTACGGGGACCTCGACTTCAAGGTGATCACCGAGACCGCCGGCGACTCCATGGCCCGGCTCAAGGTCCGGTTCCACGAGATCGAGCAGAGCCTCAACATCATCGAGCAGGTGGCGAACGAGATCCCGGGCGGGCCGGTGAAGACCCGGGTCCCGCTGTTCGCGAGGGCGAAGCCGGGGGAGGTCTTCAGCAGGGTTGAGACGCCGCGCGGCGAGATGGGCATCCACCTGTTCACGGACGGGGGGATGAACCCGTACCGCGTCAAGATCAACTCGCCGACTTTGAGGAACATGTACGTCTTCGAGCGGCTGGCGGAGCTCGACGAGATCCTCGTGGCGGACTTGACCGTGGTGATCAACTCCATCGACCCGTGGTACCTGGACAGTGATAGGTGAGATGATGTCGGGAGAGGTGATGTAGAGGATGGACATGTTCACTACTCTTTGGAACTGGCTCGTCAACGCCCTTTTCGGGCTGCCGGGCGCCATCTGGAGGTTCGCCGTCGGCTTCTTGACCTGGCTCCCCGGAGCGCTTCTGAGGCTGCCCGGGTGGCTGTGGCGGTTCCTCTGGATCAACTTCAAGCCGCTGATGCAGATCCTCATCCTGCCCGGTCTCGCCTTCATCCTGGTCTTCGCCATCATCGCCGTCTGGTTCGAGAGGAAGTTCCTGGCGAGGGCGATGCTCCGGGTCGGCCCGTACTACTGCGGGAAGCGGGCGGGTCTGCTGCAGGTCTTCGCCGACTTCCTGAAGCTCTTCATGAAGGAGATCATCATCCCCTACGACGCGGAGCGCGCCTTCTTCACCATGATGCCGGTCCTCGTCCCGACCCTCCCGGCCCTCGCGCTCGTCCTCATCCCCTTCGACCAGAACTGGGTCCTCTTCGACGCGGGGAGCCTCAGCCTCCCCATGTTCTTCGCCATCGCGGGCCTGGCCCCGCTGATCCCCATATTCACCGGCTGGGCGGCGAACAACAAGTACACCGCCATCGGGGGCTTCAGGGTCGCCTTCCTCTACATCTCGGCGGAGATACCGCTGGTGATCTGCGCCGCCGCCGTCGCCATCATGGCGGGGAGCTTCGACCTGGTGAAAATCGTGGAGGCTCAGAGGGATATGTGGTTCGCCGTGCCCCAGTTCATAGGTTTCGTCATCTTCTTCCTCGGCGTCATCATCGAGGCGGAGAGGACCCCCTTCGACGTGCCCACGGCGGAGACGGAGCTGGTCCTCGGGTGGAGGACGGAGTTCAGCGGCATCCTCTTCGGCTTCACCATGATGGCGGAGTACGTCGCCTTCCAGGCGTGGGCGCTCCTCTTCATAACCCTCTACCTGGGGGGCTTCAACGGCCCCGACATATTCGGGTCGACGATGTACAGCCACATCTTCTGGCTCCTCCTCAAGTTCGCGATCCTCGTGCCGATCATCATCCTGCTCAGGTGCGTCTTCCCGAGGCTGAGGCTGGACCAGACCCTCAGGCTGGGGTGGTACTACCTCACGCCCCTGGCGGTGCTCAACCTGTTCATCGTATTGGCCCTGAAGCTGTGGGGGGTGGCGTGATGAGTCTGTTGAAGAAGCTGTTCAAGCCCTTCCTCATCGTCGCCCCGTACGTGCTGAGGAACTCTCAGACGGTCGCCTACCCCGACGAGCGCCTCGTCTTCGCCGAGAGGTTCAGGGGACGCCACAAGCTCCACTTCGACAGGTGCATCGGCTGCGGCACGTGCGCCAGGGTCTGTCCCGACAACTCCATCGTCCTGGTGGAGGCGGAGGGCCATGAGGGGAAGTACCCGCAGATCGACTACGGCACATGCAGCCTCTGCGGCTACTGCGTCGAGTTCTGCCCCAAGGCGGCGCTGGAGTTCACCGACCTGGTGGAGTTCTCAACTAGGGATGCGTCCGAGCTGGTCTACTCGCCGGAGAGGCTGGCCGAGGTCCCATCGATAAAGGAGGTTGTGCCCAGGTTGAAGCGGAGGATCGAGCCGTATCTGACGAAGACGGAGATGAAGTATAGGAAGGTGGAGGACCTGTGATCGCGGCCCTCATCCTGCTCGCCCTGACCGTCATCAGCGCATTCCTCGCCGTCGCGATGCCCAACATCGTCTACGGCGTCGTCTTCCTCCTCTGCACCAACGTGACCCTTGGCATCCTCTACTACATGGTGGGAGCGCCCACCGTCGCCCTCTTCCAGCTCGCCATCTTCGCGGGCGCCATCGTCGTCTTCTTCCTCATCACGGTGATGCTGACCCGTGCCGGCAGGATGGAGCCGGCTGAGGAGGTGGATGCATGAGCAAGAATCTGGCCAGATACGGCTCCTTCGCCGCGCTGGTGGTGATCGTTTTCACCCTCCTAATCTTCTCATGGCTCGCCATCGAGGTGAGCTTCCCTGCCTTCGAGGCGACCTCGGGCCTACTGTCGACGAGGCTCATACCCCTGGAGCCCTTCAACGGGATCGCGGCGCGGGTGAGCCGCTTCCTATGGGAGCACCGCGCCCTAGACCTGACGGGCCAGGCGTTCGTCATCGTCGCTGCCATCGTCTGCTGCTTGGCGCTGCTCAAATCGGAGGAGGCTGAGGACTGATGGATCCGTTCACCCCGTTCATCGTCTCGGTCGCCCTCCTCTTCATCATCGGCCTCGGGTGCCTCATGGTGAAGCGCGACATGGTCCGGCTCCTCATAGGCATCGAGATCCTCTTCAACGCGGCGAACCTCAACTTCGTCGCCCTCTCGCTGCAGACCAAGGGCTTCATTGACCCCTTCGCCCACTCCATCGTCATGATGGCCATCGTCCTCGACGGCACCGTCATCGCCGTCGGGCTGGCAATGGCGCTGAACGTCTACAAGCACTATAAGACCCTAGACATCAGGAAGCTGAGGCGGTTGAAATGGTAGACCCAGGTTCCCTCTCACAGATCATCCAGTTCCCCCTCCCCCTGGCAGTGCTGTTATGCGGAGGCTTGGCGCTTCCCATCATCGGCCTGCTGGCTGAGCGGGCGGGCGTCGGGCGGCTGCGGGAGGCCTGGATGTTCATCGTCACCGCCGCGGCCCTCGGCTCCGTCTACCTTCTCTATCAGCAGCTGAAGGCGGCGCCCGGCCGGGTTCTGGTCGTCACCTTGTGGGGTCAGAGGCCGCCCCTGGGCGGATGCTTCGAGATCGACGCCCTCGGCATCTATATGGGCGGCAGCATCGCGTTCCTCGGCTTCCTTGTGGCCCTCTACTCTTTCAAGTATATGGAGAGGGAGAGCCGGCTGACGGAGTTCTACACCCTGGTGTTGCTCATGATGGCGGGGATGACCGGCATCGCCCTGGCCGGCGACTTCTTCACCCTCTTCATCTTCTGGGAGCTGATGGGCCTCTCCAGCTACGTTCTCGTCGCCTTCCTCAAGAACCGGTGGGGGCCGGTGGAGGCCGGCTTCAAGTACCTGGTGATGAGCGCGACCGCCGGCGCCTTCCTCCTCCTGAGCATGTCCTTCCTCTACGGGATGACGGGCACCCTAAACTTCGCCCAACTCGCGGCGAGCCTCCACGGATCCGTCCGGACGCCGTGGTTGTTCGTCCTTTTCAGCGCCCTCGTCGTCGGGTTTGGCGTCAAGTCCGCCATCGTGCCGCTGCACACCTGGCTGCCGGACGCCCACCCCGAGGCACCGAGCCCCATAAGCGCCTTGCTCTCGGGCATCGTCATCGAGACGGGTCTCTACGGGCTGACCCGTGTTCTCTACCTGCTCTTCGACCCGAATTTCTTCCAGCTCTCCATCGCGGCCCTGGCGGTGCTGACCATGACCCTGGCCAACATCACTGCGCTGCTCCAGCAGGACATCAAGCGGCTGCTGGCGTACTCTAGCATCGCCCAGATCGGCTACATGCTCATCGGCGTGTCCACGGGGACGGCATACGGGGTGATGGGCGTCTTCCTCCACGTTTTCAACCACTCGCTGATGAAGGGGATGGCGTTCCTCTCCGCGGGCTCCATCGTCCATGAGACGGGGACCAGGGACCTCAAGAGGCTCAGGGGCGTGGGGCGGATGATGCCCTATACCACCTTCACCCTTTTCATCGCGCTCCTCGGCCTCGGCGGGGTGCCCGCCACCAACGGCTTCATCAGCAAGTTCATCCTGTTCAACTCTGCCATCGGCGCGGGGATGGCGTGGCTGGCCGTCGCCGGCGTGCTCAACAGCGCCCTGAGCATGGCGTACTACCTGCGCGTCATGAAGGCCCTCATCTCGACGCCGGAGGACGAGGGCCTGAAGGTTCATGAGGCGCCGGCGCTCATGGTCGCCGTCACCGTCCTCATGGCGGCGCTCGTCGTCGTCTTCGGTCTCTACCCGGCGCCCGTCATCAGCCTCGCGACCCGGGCTTCCCGGGCTCTGGTTGATGGAATGAGCCGGTATATTGGAGCTGTGCTGCCATGAGGCTCGATGTAAATGCTTTTAAATGGATTGAAATTGAGTAGGGTGATATGATGGGAGGGCGGATGTGATGGATCCCGTGGCGGCGGCGAGCCCCCTGGAGATCATCCTCAAGTATCCGGGCCCGTGGCTGAGCTGGATTCTCCCCATCATAGGGGCGCTGCTGATGCCGCTCCTCGGCAGGATCAACCACAAGCTCAGGGACTACGCCGCGGTCGCCTTCGCCCTCTCCGCCGCCGTCTCCGCCCTCTCCATGGTCCCGTACCTCCTCTCGGGCCACTACCCGGGGGACATCAAGCTGACCACGTGGATCACCTTTCCCGGCGGTCACCCCTTGGAGGTTGGGGTTCTCGTCGACCCCCTGAGCATCATCATCAGCAACGTGGTCGCCTTCATTGCCTTCCTCATCGTCGTCTACTCCACCGGCTACATGCACGGCGACCCCCATCTCGACAGGTACTGGTTCTTCTTCCTCTTCTTCATCGGCAACATGCTCCTCCTAGTCCTCTCCGACAACCTCGTCCAGGTCCTCATCGGCTGGGAGGGCGTCGGCATGTGCAGCTACGGCCTCATCGGCTACTACTACCGGGACGAGAAGGAGAGGTGGCTGGGCGGCCCGCCCCCCACGAAGATGTACCCCCCCTCCCACTGCGGGATGAAGGCCTTCGTGGTCACGGGGGTCGGCGACGTCTTCATCCTCGCCGCCATCTTCATCATCTTCAACTTCGCGGGCACCCTCAACTTCGTCGAGCTCATCGAGACGGCGCCTGAGTGGCTCACGGGGATAGCGGCGACGCCGGGGCTGCTCGCCCTCACGGCGGTCCTCTTTCTCGGCGGTCCCATCGGCAAGTCCGCCCAGTTCCCCCTCCACGAGTGGCTGCCCGAGGCGATGGCGGGACCCACCTCCGTCTCCGCCCTCATCCACGCCGCGACGATGGTGAAAGCCGGCGTCTACCTCGTGGCCAGGATGAGCCCCGTCTTCTACCTCGGCACCTGGGAGCTCCACATACCCGAGGCCCAGGTCTACTTCATCGCCATCGCGTGTGTCGGCGCCTTCACCGCCTTCCTCGCCGCCTCCCAGGCCATGGTCTCCGTCGAGCTGAAGAAGATCCTCGCGTACTCCACCGTCAGCCAGATAGGCTACATGATGCTGGGCCTCGGCGTCTCCGGCCTGAGCGAGGGCGCCTACGTCGCGGGCCTCACCAGCGGTGTCTTCCACCTCGTCAGCCACGCCCTGTTCAAGGCGGCCCTCTTCCTCTGCGCGGGCTCCGTCATCCACGCCATCGAGTCCATCTACCTCTTCAATATGGGGGGCCTGAAGAAGTACATGCCCATCACCCACGGCCTCATGCTCGTCGCGACCCTCTCCCTCTCCGGCATCCCGCCCCTGAGCGGGTTCTGGAGCAAGGACTCCGTGTTCCTCGCCCTCCTCACCGCGGGTACCCCCCTCGCGATGGTGCTCCTGGCGGTTGCGGCCATAAGCGCGGCGATGACCTTCTTCTACAGCATCCGGTACATCAGCCTCACCTTCTACGGCCGCAAGAGTGAGTTCATCGAGGAGCTTGAGCACCACGGCCACCACGTCCACGAGGCTCCGCCCGTCATGTGGGTGCCCTACGCCATCCTCGTCGTCCTCGTGGTCGCCGTCGGCATCCTCGGCCTCGTCGGCGTCTTCAACCCCCACTACTCGCCGGAGCTCTTCATCGAGGAGCAGATGGATATCATGCTCCACCACATGGAGATCCCGGTCCACGTGGCGCACGTCGAGGCCTCCACGAAGCTGACGGCGGTGGGCACCTCGGCGGCGATGCTGCTCCTCGGCGGCGTCCTCGGCTGGGTCTTCTACCTGGCCCGGAAGGTGGACCCGTGGGCCTTCGTCTCCAGCTCAGGCCTCCTGAAGGGGGTCCACACCTTCCTCTGGAACAGGTGGTACATGAACTCCACCTACTACGCCGTCTTCGTCTACGGCCTCATCGACTTCTCCAGGGGGCTATTCAACAGCCTTGAGAAGCTCTTCTTCGATAAGATAACCCCCGCCGTCAGCGACTTCTTCGTCGCCCTGGGTGGTAGCCTCTTCGGCGGCCTGGAGAGGAACGTTATAGACCGGGGGCTGAACGAGGGGGTCCCGGAGGCGGCGACCTCCCTGTATCATCGGGTGAAGAAGCTGCAGACTGGGGTCCTCAGCTACAACATCATCTACATGGGTTTCACGTTCCTGTTCCTCATAATACTGTTCATGTTATGGTTCTCAGGAGGGTTGTAGAATGGTATTCGCGTACTCCCTGGCTCAGGTACTCCTGGTACCTCTGATATTCGCCCCAGTGACCTACCTGGTGGGTAAGTCCATGGGAAAGAACACAGGCTGGGTCGCCTTCATACCCCTGGCGTACACGCTGCTCCTCCTGGGCGGCATCGCCGTTGAGATCCAGGGCGGCGGCAGCTACAACGAGACTTACTCCTGGGCTCCCGCGGCGGGGCTGACCTTCGGTCTGAAGGCTGACGGCCTGAGCATCTGGATGCTGCTCACCATCAACATTCTCTGCCTCATGATCAGCCTTTATAGCATCCCGTATATGGAGCACCGGTTCCACGAGTGGGAGCACGAGACCGGCGAGCACGTCGGCAGCGGCGCGTACGCCAGCTACTACACCCTCTACCTGCTCTACGCCGTCGGCATGCTGGGGACGGTGATGGCCACCAACCTCATCCAGTTCTACCTGTTCTACGAGCTGATGCTGGTGCCCAGCTGGGCGCTCATCAACAACTACGGCTACGGCGAGCGGGAGCGCATCGGCATGATGTACTTCCTCTGGACCCACGTCGGCGCCGTCATCCTCCTCGCCGGCATCCTCTCCAGCTACTGGATCACCGGCAGCTTCGAGATCGCCGCCCTGTCGGGGGTCGTCGGCAGCCCCATCGCGGGCTGGATCGCCATCGCCATCCT
>QMXQ01000034.1 GCA_003662205.1 Candidatus Bathyarchaeota archaeon | reverse complement strand
GAGAGGATCACGACGACCGTCCCCTCCCGGAGGGTTTGGACGAAGAGCTCGGCGTGTCGGCTCCGCCAGGCCAGGAGGACGCAGAGGATCATGACGGTGAGGAAGGCGACGCCGAGCAGGTGGAAGCCGAGGCCGCCGGCGATGACGAGGGAGGCCGTCGCGGCGAAGGATACGGTGACGACGATGTCGTTGACCGAGGCCAGAATGGGGTAGACGAGGATGTCGGGGTCGAGGCCCTTCCTGTAGGCGGCTATCGCGGTGAGGGAGGTGAGGGGTATGGAGACGGCGACGGCCATGATGCAGGCGACGGTGGGGACAGTTGCGTAGATGTAGAGCTGGGTGAGGGACGCCCTGCCGAAGAGGAGGTTGAGCGAGAAGGAGATCACCCCCATGGCGAGGGTGTCCACGAAGGTGAGGACGAGGACGGCGCAGACCAGGCTCCGATAGGCGTCGGTGTTCCCCCTGATCCTGGGGCGGATCAGGCCGAGGTGGAGCATCGTCGTGAGGTTGCCCGAGAGAATGCCGCTGATATCCCCCCTGATGGTCAGGATGGGCGGGAAGAGGGCGAGGATCCAGGGGGAGGCGCGGAACCGCGGCGTGAAGAGGGAGATGACGCCGCCCGCGAGCAGGCTCATGAGGTTGAAGGAGAGGGCGATCAGTGTCTGGGCTGGGACAGAGCTATAGAAACGCCTCCTCGGCGCCGGATCCCTCACTGTTGCCCCATGGCCCAGGTTTCCCCATAGCGCTCCACAGGACTAAGACGTCCTAGCAGAGATTCCCCCCTCAACCCTTAAAAAAGATATAGACGCCCCAAAAGACGAGACGGGGAGTCCTCGTATCGGATGTCATAAAAACTGAGAGGCGCGCACGTAGGCGCCGTGACGCGCGACTACATTATCTCCAGAAGCCTATCGGCGATCACATCCGCCGACTGCCGCTCCACGAATCTCCGGGCCCGCGCCGAGACCTCCGCGGCCCCTCCTTCGAGGACGGCGCGCAGCTTCTCCTCCAGCTTGGCCGCGTCCCCGTATTTTATCACCTCGCCTCCGAAGGTTTCGAAGTAGGCGACGTCGGAGCAGAGGATGGGCGTCAAGGACCCCAGGCAGAGGTGGACGGAGCTGGAGACCGCCAGGTGCCGAGGGTGGCCCCGGCTGAACACCACGGCGTCGGCGGCCCCCAGGTAGTCGTAGAGCACCCGCGTCGGCGGTCTGTCGAACCGCACATCGAGGAAGCCGTATTCCCCTCCCAGGGCCTTCATCGACCCATACATCTCCGGGTCGCCCGCGAGGTATAGATAGACCAGCTCGGGGTGCCCGGCTCTCAGCTCCTCAAGCGCCTTCAGGATCGTCTCCGGCTCGTGGAGCCTTCCGAAGCTGAACACGATCTCGGCGTCCCCCGGCAGCCCAAGCCTCCTCCTCGCCTCCGGCTTGTCCCGGCGGTCCACGGGGTGGCAGGGGAAGGGGACGATGTGCATCCTCTCCTCGGGGAAGACGCCGGAGAACAGGTCTCGGTATCTCTCGTCGAAGACGGCCACGGCGTCCCAGTCCGCCTTGGGGAAGTAGGGGTTGGCGGGCATCGACCCCTCGTGGAGGATCGCCATCATCCTCGCCTTCCTCCGTATCCTCGGCAGGACCTCCAGCAGCCTGCCCAGCGGGGTCGAGGTGGGCTTCTCCACTATGAGCAGGTCGAAGTCCCCGTCCAGCATCGGCTCGACGTCTAGGTATAAAGAGCGGAGGAGGTCCTCGTTCCCGCATCGGTCCCCGTATCTGAGGAAGGAGTAGTTCCTGACGACAAACGGCTCATCGGGCGCGAGGTACAGCCGGGTCCTGTCATCCTCGTACTGCCTCGGGGCGAACACCGTCAGCTCGTGCCCCAGCCGCCGCAGGGCCCGCCCCAGGAGCTCGGCGTGGACGGAGACGCCGCAGCAGGCGTTCCAGCTCGACATGAGGGCTATCTTCACCGCGTCTCCGGCCCCTAGATCATCCCAGGCGTCCTGTCCGCGGCGTGGAGGTGGACCGCGGTCCTCCACGCGTAGACGGCGGCGGTGAGGGCCGCGTGGACCGTGATGGACATGAGGGCGTATTCGGGCGCGCCGATGAGTATGGCGGCGAGGATGTGGATGTTGTAGAGGTTCCGCCTCCCCGCGATCCTCCTGAAGACCCGCTCGAAGCGCCCGTAGGTGTCGAGGCTCGTCCCCATGGTCTTCCCGAAGGTGTCGTAGCAGTACCGGTAGAAGGCGATGAGGATGACGGAGATCAGGCAGTAGACGAGGGGCGCCGGGCTCCCCGTGCTCCTGTTCAGGTAGAGGGCGAGGGCGGCGAGCCACGAGAACTCGTACAGCAGGTCCAGGGCGTGCTCCATCTTCCCTAGCTTCGACGTCATATCCTTAGCCCTCGCCAGCTTCCCGTCCAGCCCGTCCATCAGCCCCACGGCGAAGCTCAGCGCCGACGCCGGGAGTAGGTGCCCGAGGTAGAACAGCGCCGTGACGCAGTAGGCGGCGACGTTGGTGATGGCCGTCAGCTGGTTGGGGGTCACGGGCGTGTAGACCAGCCGGCGCACTATCCTGTTCTCAAGGGGCTGGTGCACGTAGTACGCCAGGAGGTCCGAGGCCCCCTTCTCCTTCTCCATCTTCCGCTCTAGCTCCATCTAGCCACCACCTTCCGGGCGTACCCCAGGTCGTCCCACGTGTCCACGTCGAGCCAGAACCGCCCGGATACGTCGCACGCCCTCAGGTATGCCTCGTCGATGAGCCGCCTCATGCAGTCGCTCAGGGTCGGCGGCGTCTCCGCCTCAGCCATCAGGTCGAATATCCCCGTGTTCAACAGGAAGACGCCGGTGTCGACGCCGTTCCACCAGGGGAGCTCCTTCCCGATGTCCCTGATGTACCCCTTCTCGCAGACCATCACCTTGGTCGCCTCCTCGACGTCCCGCAGGTACCGAGGGTCCCTGTCCACGCAGAGCAGGGGCTCCTCCCGGAGGCCCCTGAGGGCGTCCTCCACGATGCCCGGCTCGATGATGTGGTCCGACATGGAGAGGAGGAACCAGTCCTCGCCGGCGAGGTGATCCCTCGCGCAGAGGAGCGAGGACGCGTTACCCAGGGTGTAGTCGGGGTTGTGGACGAAGGTGATGTCCACCCCCAATCCCTTCTCCTGTAGGTGGGCGCGGATGAGGTCCCCCTTGTAGCCGGTGACCACTATGAACTCCGTCACCCCCGCATCCATGAACGCTCCCAGCACATGCTCTATGAGGGGCATGCCCCGAAGCGGGATGAGGGGCTTCGGCAGCCGATCGGTCAAGGGAGACAGCCTCTCCCCGCGACCCGCTGAGAGAACCACTGCTTTCAGGACACGTCACCTCCATTCATCAATTCGATCAGGCGCCCCCGGGGGCGCCTGGACCCTGTTCTAGGTCTCCAGACGCGCTATCTCCCCGCCATGATGCCCCGCCGGTGAATGTCCGGGCGGATCATGGTGACCGCTGTCGAGGGGAGGTCCTATAACCTGTTCTTGGCGCGAACACAGAGAGGAACCCATCGAGTCACGCTCCTTCAGGCCTCACAGCGTCCTAACGGATTCCTCGCCACATTGCGTCTGGATGTGTCGGGTTCAAATTCGAAGCCGCCTTATTTTAACCTTATTCAAAGAGGCCGGCGGCCGCCCAGTCTAGGTCTCTTCGGGAGCCGGAGGCTTCTGGGGCCGATCCAGGTGTTTGAAGACGCTTTTTAGGAAGATGGGCGTCAAGAGGGTGCTCCCGAGGACCGTGAAGACGATGAGGGCGTAGAGGTTCGGGTCTATGAGGCCCTGCTCCACCCTGTTGCGGGCGAGGATGAGGCTGATCTCCCCCCGGGGGATCATGCTCAGCCCTATGATGAGGGCCTGATACCTGTCGAAGCCGGCGATGAGGGCGGTGGACGCGCAGCCGGCGACCTTCCCGGCGACGGCGACGAGGATGAAGACCAGGCCCAGGGGGAGCAGCCCGACGATGGATTTCACGTTGACGGCGGCGCCGATGAGGACGAAGAAGACGGGGGCGAGGATGTGGCCCAGCGGCGTCAGGTCCTCGATGATCACCTCCTTCTGCCTCGACCCCGCCAGCAGCATGCCGGCGATGAAGGCTCCTATGATGGGCGCCAGCCCCGCGAGGCTGGCGAGATAGGAGGTGGAGATGCCCAGGACGACGGCGAAGACGAGGAGGCCGCCCCGCACGGGGAGGCCGGCTATGCGATCTATGAGCCTCGGCGTCACCTTCGCTCCGACGAGGAGGGTGAGGAGCAGGAAGGAGACCGAGACCAGCACCGTCCGGGCGACGACGAGGAGGTCCAGGGCCCCGGTCTCGACGAGGCCGAGGAAGACGCTGATCATGAGCATCGAGGCGATGTCGTCGTACATGGCGGTGCTCAGGACAGCCATCGCCTCGACGGTGCCCATCTTCCCCAGGTCCGAGAGCACCCTTATGGATAGGCCGATGCTCGTCGCGGAGAAGATGGCCCCCAGAAACAGGGAGGCGAACCCGCCCAGGCCCAGGGCGCGGCCGAGGAGGTACGTCAACGCGAAGGGGACGAGGATGTCGCCGACGGCGATGACGGCGGACCTCCTCCCCACCTGCATGAGCGTCCGTACGTCGATCTCCAGCCCCACCTCGAAGAGGAGGAGGATGACGCCGAACTCGGCGAGGAAGCTGAAGACGATGTTCGGCTCCAGGACGTTGAGGAGGCTCGGCCCCAGGATCACCCCCGCGATGATCTCCCCCAGCACCTCCGGCTGCCCAAGCCTCTGAAGGAGGACGCTGCACAGCTTGGCGGCGAGGAGCACCAGCATCAACTGGAGGAGCAGGGAGAAGACCACTCCTGTCTCAGCAGGTGCCATAAAGGATCGAGGAAAAACTGAAATTTCCGGGAATTTAAACGTTATAAAATGATGAAGTCCATCCCCATGGACCGCCTCCCGAGGCGGCTCACCCTCCAAGTTCTCTCTGACATCCTGGAGGAGCGAGGATACCAGCGAGGCATGGACTTCATGCCCCTAACCGGCCAGAAGGACATCCTCGAGTTCAGGCGGGGCGAAGAGAAGATCATACTGACGATAGACAAGAAGGGCGAGGCCCAAGAGAGGCTCGTCATCCAGGGCCCCGAGGAGGAACTGGGGGAGATCATCGTGGAGCTCGCGCTGAGATCGACGCTCCCCCTCTACGCTGACCTCCTCGGCTCCATCATGGAGCCGGAGAACTTGGAGAACCTCCTCGGGGAGGTGGAGGGGATGATCAGGCGATCGACCCACACCCCAAAAACGCGTGAAGATAAACATGAAAACAGGTGAAGGTCTCAAACATTCTTTCCGCAGCGGACTACCCCGCTAAAGCCTCAATATACGGATTGAGGGAAGCGGGCCCGGGGGGATTTGAACCCTCGCTCTCCGGATTAGAAGTCCGGTGCCTTATCCTAACTTGGCCACGGGCCCCCAACCAGAGTAGTATGATCTGATCTAATAAGACTTGACGCCGCGAGGGGCCTCAGGCCGACTGTCTCTTCCTGGCGTCGGTCTTGAAGATGGTGAAGCCGCACCGGCCGCAGGTGTACCTGTCGCCGTGGTCGGCCATGAAGTAGCCCCTGCCGCACCGGTTGCAGAAGGGCAGCCGCCTCTCAAGTTTCCCGTCCTTGATTATGTACTGCTTGTGGATCCCTTTCTCCGACATCTACGCCTCCTCCTCTGTGGCCTCGGCCTTCGGCTGGTTCCTCTTGATGATGTGCTCGGGCTCCACCTCCAGCGCCTTCGCCGCGTCGTCGTAGACGTGGGCCAGCCCGACGGTCCGGTGGGTTCCCGTCTTCGTCTCCAGCCTCCTCACCCAGACCCTGTCGAGGTCGACCTTCAGAATGACCGCCAGCTCCCGCCGCACCTCCGCCCTGCTGGGCGTCGCCGTCTCCTCGACCTCGAAGGTGACCTCCCTGCGCCCGATAAGGGGGTTCACCTTCGTCGAGGTCAGCTCGATCTTCAGCTCAGCTCTCCTCCATCCGTCTCATGAAGCCGTCCGCCCACCTCTTCCGCTCCTCCGTCACCTCCACCACGACTATCCCCGCGCGGGGCTGGCCGTAGACGATCACCGACCCGAGGGGCATCAGGGCGATCAGAGGCAGGACCAGGAGGTCTTCCTCTCCCTCAACGATAACCGCCACCCCACTTTTAAGCGTTACCGCCTCCTCCAGCGCCCCCCACGCCTCCGCGTCGATGGTCCCCGGAGGGTTCCGGGCGCGGATCTCCACCCTGCCGCCGAGGCTCAGAGGCTCAACGCTGGCACGCATCACCCTGTGATCGACGACGACGATATCCGGCTCAAGCCCCGCCTCGAGGACGTTCCTAGAGGTGAAGTCGCCGACGGAGGCGAACATGGCGGGCCTCAGGCGGCGGAGCATCTCCCCAAGGCGGGCGACGGTCTCCCGGGGCTCGCCCTCAAGAAGCCGTCCCAGGGGCGTCTTCAGCTCGCCCCGCATCCCCTGGGGAAGGATGAGGGTCCTCCTCGCGGACCCGGGGCCCCTAACGTATTTTGAGGGCGTAGCGGCCCTCCCTATCGATCTCCATCTTCTTGGCGAGCTGGGAGTTCTCAGGGTCTAGGATGATGAGGAGCCCCGAGAAGTCGTCGCTCAGGTCGGTGCTCTTGCAGATGGGGCAGACGTTCTCCTCGGTGATGATCTTGCACGTCCTGCACGCCCTGGGCCTCATCCCCTACTCCTCCCCCCTGGCCGCCTTCGCCTTCTTGACCTCCTCCTCGATCCACTCCAGCTTGCCGAGGAAGGGCTGGCGCGCCGTCACCCCTATCTTCCCGGAGCTGCGGCCCCGGGGGAAGGAGACGGCGACGATCCTGACGCGGAAGAGGTCCCCCCTCTGGATGGTCCTGCCGCTCTCCTTCCCCAGGAGGACCCCCTGCTTCTCATCGTAGGAGATGAAGTCGTCCATCAGCTGCGACACGTGGAGGAGGGCGTCCACTGGCCCTATCCGGAGGAAGGTGCCGAAGTCCGCGACCTCGACGACCTCCCCCTCGATGACCTCCTGAAGCTGGGGGTAGAAGGTGAGGATGGAGAAGGTGACCTGGTGATGGGTCGCCCCGTCCCCCGGGAGGATCCGGCCGACGCTGTTGACCTTGAGGTCGATGACGCTGATGACGTAGCCGAGGTCCTCGTCCACGAGCCCCTCGTACTTGTTGCGCAGCTCGTCGAAGGCAGCCGCCTCCAGGGGCTCCCCGAACTTGGAGGGGTCGATCCTTATCGTGTCCTTGAGGGTGATGAGGTTGAACATCTATCAGTCCGCCTCAACTAAACCTTGATTCTCGGATAAAAGTGTTTATGATCCGGGTACGCGCCCCGTGGAGGGGTCACAGCTCTATGAGCACCTCGAAGGAGTAGCGGCTGACGATCTCCCTCAGGTACCGCTTCCACTCGTCGCCGACGGCGACGAGTATGTAGACGCCCGCGATGTCCGCCCGCTGGTTCTTGACGAGGTCGACGAGGGCCTTCACCGTCTCGCCGGTTCGGACGACATCGTCGATGATGAGGACGCTGTCTTTCTTCTTTATGGATGTCTTGGGGACGTAGAGGCTCTTCCTGATGGCGGAGCCCTTGGGGATGTACGTCTCCTCGATGAAGTCGTTGATGCCGACCTCCTTGCTCTCCTTCGCCACTATGAGGTCGACATCGAGGAGGTTGGCGACGAGGGTGGAGACGGGGATGCCGTCCACCGCCGCCGTCAGCACCTTGGTCACCCGGCGCCCCGCGAACTTCTCCATCGCGTAGTTTGACATGATCTTCAGCCAGGTGATCTCCGAGACCAGCGGCGTGTTGTCGAAGTACCCCTCCTCGTCGAAGTTGATCCTCTTCTTCAGCTCGTCCTTGATGTTCGTGATCTCCATCAGCTTCTCGTAGAGCCCCTGAGCCCTGCTGAAGCTGGGGAGGACGTGCCCCCTCATATACCTGCTGAGGATGGGCGGGCTGAGGCCGAGGTACCCGGAGAGCTCCTGGTAGGTGTGGCTCTCGCTGGCAACCTTCAGCAGGTCCGTGATCATCATCCGATACTTGAGCTCCCTGACGCGCGTCTCCACGTCCATCCGCACCCAATCAGCGGCCTTCGCATGTAGCGGGCCCGAGGGGAGTTGAACCCCTGACCGCCGGGTATCCTCGACCGAAGTCTTAAAAGCCCGGCGCTCTACCTTGCTGAGCTACAGGCCCAAGGCCGTAATCGTTTAACCAATCCCTTCAACTACCTATTTATATCTTTAGGATTTTGTAATAATCATTTAATTCAAACACCGATTAAGGGACGGGGACGCCGAAATAGCAGGCGGAGGGGCCGTCCGAAAAGCCTTATTAGAACGGAGATTTTCTATCGTGTGCTGGAGTTGGGCGGCCGGACCAGAACAGGCGGCCGTGGACGCAAGTCGGCGGAATCCAGCCTGGTAAGATCTCAGCCCCCCACGGCGGAAGCCGGGGAGAGCTGATGACCCGGGTTCAAATCCCGGCGGCCGCACCAGCCCCCTGCTCCTCTGGACGATGGTAACCCCGAGGCTCCTCGTGGGGATTATTCAGGTTTTGGCCGGTCTTCGCCATATGAGCGTCTTGTACCGGTCCGCCTTGATGAAGCCCAGCGACTCGTATAGGCGTATGGCTGGCTCGTTTTTTACGTGGACCCTCAGCCGCGCCTGCTCGCGACCTCCCTCCCTCAGCCGAGCCAGCCCGAACAGCATGATCTGCCTGCCGTATCCCTTTCCTCTGTGTTGAGGGTGGACACCTATGTTGCTGATGACCCCCTCATTGATGCTGAAATTTATTATGCCGACGGCTGCCCCCTCCTTCCTCGCGAAGAAGAAGCTTTCATGGGCGTAGAAGAAGTCCAGGAACCTGTCCGGCACCTCCAGGAGGTGTTCAAGCGCCTTCCCGAGCATGACATCGGGAGAGCCGCGGAGGAATGTCGCCGCCAGCTCAAGGAAGCGGCGCATCTCGCCTCTCCGCACCCTCTCGAATCGGAGTATGCCGGAGGTCTCATAGGCTCGATCTAGAGGGCAGATCATCTGGTAGGCGTCGTCAAGTTCCCGGAACCCCAGCTCCTTGAACTTGGCGATGGCCGCCTCCTCCTTCGAGGGGAAGAGGGCCAAAGCGTATTCGACGGCTCTCTCCCTCGCTAGGCTCAACGCCTTCGAAGTGAACTCCGCCATCCTCTCATCCGGCTGGTTCGCGTCTATCAGGTATATCATCGCCATGGGGGTCCCCGGCGGAGCCAGCAGCTGAACCGGCTCCCTGCCGATGGCGACCAGCCCCAGTGGGTTCGAGTCCTCGACGAGAACCCAATAGGGCATCCCCATGACCTCCGCCTGCCTGGCGTACCGGGAGATCTTCCCCAGAAGAGGTCTCAACGCGGGGTCGTCATGTGAGTAGATCTTCATGAGACGCCCTTCCGAGCATCCCTCTGTAGCCCCTATTTAAAACGGTTCGGACCCGTGATAGCTTTGGTATAGAGGCGACTTGGAACCCTCGACGGAAGGGGCATATAACGCAGCTGGATCTCTCAACGCGCCAGCGTATTGCTAGGAGAACACCGCCGTTAACTGGGGCAACCTCGAGGCCATGGCGAGGACGTAGAGGGAGTTCACGCAGAGGTGGATGACGGCCCCGGGCAGGATGGACCTCGTCCTCCTTCGCACCTCTCCCCCGATGACGCCCACGATGGAGGCGACGGCGACGAAACCGGCGAGGCCCGCGTAGATCTCGGCTATGGGGTCGTGGAAGTAGAGGACCAGGATCGGGGCGGGTAGGTGCCAGAGCCCGAATAGGACGCCGCTGAAGACGGATGCGAATGACCTCTTGAGGAACCTGAGGTCCAGGGCCCCGCCGTTGGTGGCGTCATAGATCCTCCTGAAGAGGTATCCCCGGAACAGGAGCTCCTCGAACAGGGGGCCGAAGGTGAGGGTGAAGGCCGCCGTCACGGCCACCCTCTGAGGGGTGATCTCCCCCTTGAATGTTGTGGGTGACGAGGACTCCGACAGGGCGCCCGCGAGGTAGATGATGAACACGACAACGGCCACGGCCAACCACAGCCTCCTGGAGACGCTTCGAGCCTGCAGCCCCAGCTCTGCCTTCCCGTAGCCCCATAGAAGCCTGCTCGCCGCCGCGGTCCGCGCGGTCAGGGACAGGGTCAGCAGCGCGCCGATGGGGGTTAAGGCCCGCGCGTAGGTTGTGGTGCTGAAGAAGCTGGAGGCGTTGAAGAAGACCAGAATCAGCAGCGCTTCACAGAGTAGAATGACGCGGCTCGAGGGCATGCTTCTCGTCTCCTGGGCGGTCAAGGGGTCTCTGCCCCTGTTAGATGCGAAGAACCCAAAAAGATTGTGTCGTCGGGCGGCGCCGAGAAGAGATATAAGCCACGGGCACGGAGAGCCTTAGGGATGTGCCTAGCCATACCAGGCCTCGTGGAGTCCGTCGAGGGCCGGAGGGCGGTGGTCGACTTCGGCGGCGTGAAGCGGGAGGCGATGCTCGACCTCATGGAGGAGGGCTCCGTCAAGCCGGGGACCTACGTCATCGTCCACACGGGCTTCGTCATCCAGACCCTCGACAGGGAGGAGGCGGAGAAGACCCTAGAGGTCTGGAGGGAGCTCCTGGAGAAGATGGACCTCCAGCAGA
The DNA here is from genome assembly GCA_003662205.1 of Candidatus Bathyarchaeota archaeon. Classification (GTDB taxonomy): domain Archaea; phylum Thermoproteota; class Bathyarchaeia; order TCS64; family TCS64; genus B46-G15. Next base: position 160 of record QMXQ01000034.1, on the reverse strand, counting down.
CCTCGACTGAATAGCCGATTCTCATGGCAACGGTTATCTAGCCGAATGTGCGACCGCATCGAGCGAGGCGATGTCCACTCATAAACTCTAAATGTCGCGCTGGAGCTCTTTTAGAGCGATGATAGACTTTTGGCGAGATTTACAGTCCGGTCCCGACCCG
>QMXQ01000033.1 GCA_003662205.1 Candidatus Bathyarchaeota archaeon | reverse complement strand
GCCGTATCCCCCTGACCCCCGTCCCGCACATAGGCTCACACGCCACGACGGGACGCGAGAGGCGCGCCTGATGAACCCCGAGGGCGAGGACGGCCGTATCCCGGTTCAGCCTCATGCGGGGATTGTAGAAGACCGGCGCCCTGGAGAGGGCGCGGTCGAGGGGCTCCCCCTCAGCCGGCCTGATCTCCGGGACTTGGATGACGGCGGCGCCCTCCTCGACGCGCCTCGTGGGGAAGCTGAGGCTCATACGCTACAATCATCGGCCCGGGGTGATATATGCTTAGCCGAGGGCCGTCGCAAAAGGGATACTTATAATAATGGGAATAAAATTAGGGTGGATAAAAGCCCAGAGGGAGAGACGCGCCCTAGTTGAGCAGGAAAAGGAAGCAGCGCGAGAGAAATCTCCACGATCTATTCGGAGACCGCCGGGTCCAGCTTCTCCTCGGGAAGTTCCTGAGCGGAGAGCTGACCCAAATCACCCCGGTCCTCGACCCCCAGCTCGGCTACCGCTACCCTGAGGTGGAGGAGTTCATCCCCAACCCCGAGGACGCCGAAGCCTTCCTCCTGAAAATGGAGGAACACGGGTTGCTCAACCGAGAGCTGTGCGCGATACTCCTATGCTGCCCGAAGTGCGGCTCATGCAACCTCGACGGCGCCCAAAACCCAGGCGATCGGAACCTGGCCTCCCTCGCCTCCGTCAAAGTGGCGGAAACTGCGGGGGAGAACCAGGCCGATGAGGATGAGTGGAGGTGCGGGAGCTGCGGCGACGTGATCAAGGGGCAGGGCATCGCCTATCGGCGCGTCTACTGCTACCACTTCAGCAAGGAGGGCGTCGACCGCATCTCGGATCGGCTGGTTGTCGCCCCCGTGAGGGAGTTCCTCCAGAAGCGCGGCTACGCGACCGAGAGCCCTGGAAAGCTCATCGGCGAGTCTGAGGTGCAGCACAGCTTCGACATCATCGCCTACGGCGGAGAGCCCGAGGAGGGGGTTCTCGCCATCGACTTCGTCGTCTCGGACAGGCCTGTGGGGGAGGAGAAGGTCATCGCGATGTTCGCGAAGGTCTTCGACACCGCCCCCCTCAAGGCGATCCTCATCATCTTCCCGAAGCTGACGGAGAAGGCCAGGAGGCTCGCGGAGCAGTACAAGCTCGTCGTCATCGAGTCGGGCGACGTCAAATCCCTCTACAAGAGGCTGCTGAAAGCCGTTCCACCCGTGGAGGAGATAAAGCCCGAGACGCTGGACGTCATGACCCTCCTCTCTCTCCCCGACCACCTGAGGAAGACGGCGATGGTCGTCTGCCGGCTCGGCAAGGCGACGGCGGAAGAGATCGCCGAGGGCACCGGCAGGGCGAGGGCGGTGGAGAGCGGCTACCTGAACCAGCTCGTACGGATGGGCTACCTGAAGAAGGAGCGGAGAGGCCGCCAGGTGCTCTTCTCCGTAGTATCATAGGTGTGAGAACGATGGTTAAGATGATCTCGATCCACTCAAGCCGGGGAGGCACGGGAAAGAGCCTCATCTCCAGCAACATCGCCACGATATACGCCTCCCAGGGACGGAACGTCGCGCTGCTGGACTTCGACTTCAGGGCGCCCAGCCTCCTCACCATCTTCCAGGCCAGACCCCTCGTCAAGGGGTGGGTGAACGACTACCTCGACGGACAGGCCAGGCTTGAGAACGTCATGGTCGACCTGACGGGCCGCCTCAAGACCCCGGGGAGGCTCCTCGTCGGCTTCGCCAACCCGAACATGGAGGCGATGAGGGAGATCGCCCGGAAGGACAGGCGCTGGCAGATGCGGGCCCTCAGGCGGGTCATTGCCATGAAGCAGGAGCTCGCCGCCAAGTTCGGCGTGGAGATCATCATAATAGACACCAGCCCCGGGATCCAGTACTCGTCGGTGAACGCGGTCGTGGCCGCCGATGTCGCCGTCGTCATATCCACCATGGACATCCTGGACCAGGAGGGGGTGCAGAGGATCGTGAGCGAGCTCTACGAGCCCTTCGAGAAGCAGACGGTGATAATCGTGAACAAGGCCATACCCCATGAGTTCGTCTCCGAGGAGAGGAAGGAGTCCCTGCTCTCCCGCGTCAAGGGCAAGTTCACCCAGCCCCTCATCGCCATCATCCCCTGCTACTGCGACCTCCTACTGGCCAGCAGGATCTCCCTCTTCGTCCTGGACAGGCCCGATCACCCGTTCTCGCGGGCGCTCAAGGAGATCGCGAGGCGACTAGAATCCCTCTAGATCGAATCCCTCAGCAGCTCTGAGAGGACGCTTTCGAAGCATTCCACCAGCTCCAGCCCCCTCTGGGTCGCCCGATAGACCCTCCGCCGCCTCCGCCCCTCGTGGACCTCCTCGCTCTCCACCAGCCCATCTGCCTCCATGGAGCCGAGCAGGGGGTAGATGACCGGGGGGCCGACGCGTATGCCGTAGCGGGTCCTCAGCAGCGACATCATCCTGTAGCCCCAGAGGGCCTCGCGCCTGAGCATCCTTAGGATCAGCAGGTCCATGAAGCTGCGGGCGAACCGCCTCCTCAAGGCGTTGCACCCACCCTCATCGGCCACAACGCATCAATACCTGGATATATACCCACTTAGATATATGGGTTATCCCGTCGGGGATGGATCCCTTCATCCAGATCTTTGTTCTGGACTTTATGGATCGCTGACACGGTTGTCTGCGATATATTTATATAATTGATCTATGGGGAATACTCCACATATATCGGAAAACCGATATATTGTAGACGCGTGCAACACAGCTACAGATCGAGAGAGGATGAAAAGGGTGTCGTTGGCGGTGATCGCGGGCCAGGCTTTCTCCTACGCGGCCCTAGCCTTCGGCATCTTCTTCTTCATCTTCGCCACCAAATACTACGTAGCCGTGCTCCTCGCACTTTTCGGCGGCAGCAGCGGCAACGGAAACGGGAGGAACGGCAACCACAACGGCGGCAGATGGTTCGGCGGGTTCCTCAGCCTAAGGCAAAACAAGAACGGGGGCGCGAACGGGAAGGGGCCCAACGGCGTCAGGTATCAGCGCAGCCGGGGTGGGGAGGAGCCCTTCGTCTCCATCCAGCTCCCCTTCTACAACGAGAAGAACGTCGCCCGGCGCATCATCCAGGCCTGCATCGACATCGACTACACCAACTACGAGATCCTCGTCCTCGACGACTCCAGGGACGAGACCATCGAGATCCTGAAGGAGCTGGGCATCCGGAAGGGCCCGCCCACCATCAAGTTCGTGCACAGGAAGGACCGCCGAGGCTTCAAGGGCGGCGCACTCGCCGAGGCCCTGAAGCACATGGACCCGAGGACGGAGTATATCGCGGTCTTCGACGCCGACTTCATCCCGCCGCCCGACATCCTCAAGCGGTTCATCTGGTACTTCGGGAACCAGAACGGGAACCACGAGAACGGGAACGGAAACGGCAACGGCCACAGGTTCGCCGACAAGGTCCTCGGCTACTTCAACAACAGGAAGAACAACGGGCAGAACGGCGCGAGCGTCCTCGATAAAGTCGAGGAGTGGTACGAACGGCGCAGGGTCGCGGCCGTCCAGGGGTATCAGCTCCACCACCTCAACAAGAACGAGAACTGGATCACCAAGGGCGTCCGAGCAGAGTTCAGCGGCAGCTACATGATCGAGAGGGTCGCCGAGGAGTTCTTCGGCGCCATGAAGATGATCAGCGGCAGCGTCTTCATGCTCAAGGCGGACGTCGTGAAGAAGCTCGGGTGGACGACGAGCATCACCGAGGACTGGGACCTGACGATCAGGCTCTACCTCGCCGGCTACAAGGTGGTCTACACGCCCCTGATCCAGGCGCCGGCCGAGATCCCGACGACCATCCGGCGGCTCGTCCGGCAGCGGATGCGCTGGGCGGAGGGGCACACCTTCGCCGTGAAGAAGTACTTCTGGCAGGTCGTCAGGTCGCCGATGCTCACCTTCAGGGAGAAGCTGGAGTTCCTCTACTTCGCCCCCTACTACCTCCAATCCCTCTTCTTCCTGGCGGGCACCTTCTGCTGGATGATCGCCGAACTCCTGAATCAGCACCCCTGGTTCTGGACGGCGACCTTCGGCTGGTGCCTCATCCTCAGCAACCTCTTCGCCCTCCCCCTGATGAGCCTCGCCGGCCTCTTCCTGGAGCGGGAGGCCCTCGAGGACTTCACGGGTATCTTCTCCTTCATCGTCCTCAGCTACGTGGTGACCCCATTCCAGGCCTACGCCGCCCTCAAGGGGCTGCTGGAGAAGGAGGAGGGGACGTGGATCAGGACGCTGAAGACGGGGAGCATCACCGACAGGGTGCTTCAGGTCAGGGTCAGGAAGCTGTTCAGCTGGATACTGCCGGAGAGGCGGAGGCGAACACCTAGGAAGGGCGGCAGACGGGACCGCAAGCCCTCGGCTATGGCCCTCCTGTTCCTCGTCCTCATGTCCTCCATCATCGTCTGGGTAACCGTCGCGGCGATGTCGGCGCCGACCGCTGAGGTCATGGAGTCAACGGCCCTCAGCTTCGAGTACGTGGTTCCGGCGGTCACGGTCAACGGCGTCGAGACGAACCGCATCCTCACCCACCCCGACTACACAGACCTGGGAACGACCCATACCGACGACTTCACGACCTCAAACAAGAAGTGGAACCTGGCCTGGAGCTTCTACCTCTACGGCCCTCTGGAGGAGGACTACGAGATGAAGGGGAGGCTGGCGTGCAAACTCTATCTCTACGCGAGCAGGGAGTGCGAGGTCGACGTCAAGTTGAGGATACTAGACCTCGATGAGAAGGGGAAGGCCCACACTAAGGTAAGCAAGCGGTTCAAGGAGGTGGAGCTCGGCGACTCCTCCCCCGACGAGCCGGTATCGCTGGAGATCAACGTCAACAAGAAGAAGAAATTCAAGGAGGGCCACACGATCCTCGTCGAGATCTGGCTGAGGAGAGACTCGAATACGGAGACGACCTACTACCTCGACTACGACTCTGATGAGACGCCGTCTCAGATAGAGTTCCCTGGCATCGTCATGCCCGAGCAGCTTCTGCCCCTGTTCCTGGTGGCGCCGCTGATCCCCGTGGCTGTGTTGAAGGTTAGAAATAGGAGAGAGGAGAGATGTTAGAGAAGATTAGAGAGCGGCTGGAGGGCTACGGCTCCTCGGCTCAGTGGGTATTGTGGATGCTGATCGTCGGGTTCTCCATCCTGCCCCTCATAAGGACCGTGAACGAGTTCATGACCCTCATCGCCCTCAGGACCGGCGCCTACGTGCTGGTTGAGCGGTTCGTCGCTCCGGTGATGGCGAGGATGATCGGCTCTATCCTCCGATACGTCTTCGGCGTGGAGACCATCGTCAACGGCGGGTCCGTTTACTTCGTCACCCGCGGCCTCCCCTACGAGCTGTACATCAGCTGGAACTGCGTCGGCTGGCAGAGCCTGGTCCTCCTTCTCTTCAGCCTCGCGACGGGGCTGCAGGGGCGCCACTCCCTGTGGAGCAAGCTGAAATGCGTCGCCCTCGGCCTCGAGGGGGTGGTGGTGGTCAACCTCCTCCGCATCGTCTCGTCCGCCCTGCTGCTGAGGTGGGGGTACGGCCCCGCCATCGCCTTCCACGACCACCTAAGCCTCATCATCACCTTCGGGTGGCTCGCCGCGTTCTGGTACCTCTCAAACGAGTTCATACTGGAGCCCGAGGTCGACGCCGAGAAGAGGGACCTCGTCGAGCGGATCAGGGAGTCGATGAGGGGGCTACGGCTCCGGAGCCTACTCCCCGACTTCATCTACGGGAGACGGGCGATGGGGCTGGCGACCATGGCCATCATCTTGGTCGTGACCGCGCTGGGCGGCGTCGCGGTGCTCTCCGCCAAGGTGCCGAGCGACCCGGACCCGACGACCCTCAGCTTCGAGTACGTGGTTCCGGCGGTCACGGTCAACGGCGTCGAGACGAACCGCATCCTCACCCACCCCGACTACACACACTTGGACCCGCTCGCCCACCCTGACCCCTACACAGGGAGCCTCATCCCCCAGTGGGTCGAGATGTGGAGCTTCTACCTCTACGGACCCCTGGAGGAGAGCTACACCCTGACGGGGGAGGTAAAGTACGTCGTCTGGCTGCACCTTCAACTCAACCCTGGGGGCAAAACGTCCTATTGGACCTACATCCGGTTCAACATATCCGACGTGGACGCGCTCGGCAACTCCGTGCCGGTCCATTCCGACACGTTCAGGATCAAGCTGAGCAACAAGCCGAAGCAGCACAGCTTCATCGGAGGGGCGATACCTCCTCACACCTTCGCGGCCGGCCACACCATCCGGCTGAGCATCGAGATCTTCGACGGGTTCAAGCTCACGTACGTCCTGGAGTACGACTCTGAGAGCCGGCACTCGTACATCGATCTCCCCGGCATCGTGGTCTCGGAGAACCTGACGCCTTTTCTGTACCTGGCGCTCGCAGTGCCCCCACTCGTCACCGCCCGAAGAGAGGAGAAGACATGAGGCTGATCCGCGCCGAGCGGGGCGTCCCGCCGTTCAAACGTCCTCCATCGCTTTCTCTCGTAGAGGTGGTCATGCCATGAGCGAGGAGATAAGGGACCCTGTGGAGGGTGAGACCTACAGGAGGCTCATCGTGGTTGCCGCCTTCGCCTTCATGGTCCTCCCCTTCATCACGACCTTTAACGAGCTCCTCACCAAGCTGGTGGAGCGCCTCCAGTTCGTGGCCTTTATTCAGGGCTTGATGGCGCCCTTCCTCGTCAGGGTTGTCGCGGTCATCCTGAACGCGCTGGGGACCCCCGCGGTCGGCAGCGGCTCCTACCTGTACCTCACGGGCGGGTGGATGCCGCTGAAGGTGTACATCAGCTGGAACTGCATCGGGTGGCAGAGCTTCGTCCTCCTCGCCTTCACCTTCGCGACGGGGCTGCAGGGGCCGTACACGCTGCGCAGCAAGCTCCTCACCGTCCTCTTCAGCGTCGAGGGGACGTTCCTCGTCAACGTGCTTAGGATACTCATACCCACCATGCTCGCGTACCACTTCGGATACCTCCCGGCCATCATCTTCCACGACTACCTCGGCACGGTCCTGACCCTGATATGGCTGGGCGCCTTGTGGCACCTCTCCTTCGGGCGCCTCCTGGTCAAGACCGATCCGGCGAGCGGCGGCCTCTCCGGCTCGCTGGGGGCGTCCCCGGAGGGAGGGGGCGGGGCCGACAGGCGGCCGCGATACGACGGGTTCAAGAAGGGGTGAATGTAGCTGGGGCGGTACTACTCTAGGCAGAACGGGAACCTCTACATCTACGTCACCGGGGACGATATGCTGCTAGACCTCAATCTCTTCCCCCCGGAGTTAAACCTCTTCGGCCCCGAGTCCGCGTGGAGGATCAACGAGAGGATGGCGATAGTCAACGACGCCGAGGAGAACTCGCTCGACCAGGCCGAGGTCATACTCAGCCTGAACGGGTTCAGGAGGAGGGACCTCGACGAGGGCATCCTGGAGAACTATTTCATCTTGGGCGACGAGCTGATGCTGGAGGAGGCCCTCCCTGAGGTCGTTGCTCCTCCTGCTCCGCCTCCCCCTGCTCCGAAGGCGGCCGAACGGGTGCTGGTCGAGGAGGAGGTCATCATGCCCGAGGTCGCCCGGCCCGAGGGTACGGTGCCGACGCTATTTCCCTCCGGCATTAAACAGCTTGAGGGGGAGCCTCCCATCGTGGCGCCGCCCGTTGTCGAGGCGCGGGCGGCTACAAGAGCGACCGACGAGGGCGAGCTGATCGAGCACATACTAGCATACATCCGGAGCAGAGGTTTCTCCTACCCCGATCGGCTGGTGAAGGACTACTACGTCTGCCTCAAGACCAAGCCCTTCGTCATCCTCGCCGGCTACAGCGGCATGGGGAAGACGGCCCTGACCCGGCTGATGGCGGAGGCGGTCGCCGAGGACATCGAGGAGCAGTACCTGCGGGTCTCCGTGCAGCCCGACTGGCTCGACGACAAGGGCCTCCTCGGGTTCTACAACCCCCTCACGGGGCAGTACGTCTCGACGCCGTTCCTCGACTTCCTGCTGAGGGCCGCCGAAAACCCTGATAAGCCCTACTTCCTCTGCCTCGACGAGATGAACCTCTCCCGGGTGGAGTACTACTTCTCCCGGTTCCTCAGCGCCATGGAGTCCCTCGACAGGACGATACACCTCCACGGCGTCAAAGACGGCGCCGGGACCGCCTACGGGAGGCTGGTGCCGCCGAAGCTGAAGATGCCCTCGAACCTATTCATCTCGGGGACCATCAACATAGACGAGTCCACATACCCGCTGAGCCCCAAGCTGCTGGACCGCGCCAACACCATCGAGTTCTTCGAGGTCGACCTCCGAGGACATCTCAAGGCGGGGGAGTATCGCCGGAGGCTCACGTTGGACATGGAGACGCTGAACCGGTTCAGGGGGGCGCTGCAGCCGTCGGAGGAGGAGCGTGTCATCGAGACCCTGGCGGAGGTGAACGAGAAGACCCTGAGGCGCGGCTTCCTCATCTCCTACAGGGTGCGGCGCGAGGTGCTGGACTACGTCGGCAACAGCAGGGGCATCTACAGCGGCGACAGCGAGGAGAACCTCAGGACCGCCCTCGACCTGCAGGTCAAGCAGAGGGTGCTGACGAAGATAACGGGAACCGAGTCGGTGCGCCCCCTCCTAGAGGACCTTGAAGAGCACTTCACGGGGCGGCTGCCGCTCTCCGCCGAGAAGGTGGGGCGGATGCTGAAGAGGCTGGACGAGAATGGATTCACCAACTTCTACATCTAGCTTCGGCGAGCGCTACAAGCTCACGGTGAACGGCCAGCCCGTCACCCCCGCCCACCCTAGCCGCGTCAAGCTGAGGAAGGAGAACACCGCCACGCTCAAGCTGGTGGACGCCGGTCCGGTCAGCGCCGAGCTCTACGTAAACGGGAGGCTCGCGGAGAGGAGGCCCAGCGGGGCGCCTGGAACCGTATCATGGCGGTGGATGTCGGACGGGGCTGAGCGATATACCCTCCGGCTTCGGCTAGGCGATGGGGAGTACCTCTTCGAGGTCTCTGGAGACGGGTCCCCGGAGGAGGACTACCTGACGGCGATGCTCGGGGAGATCGAAGAGTTCTCCCTGGATCTCGTCTTCTCAAAGCACGGCGACGAGATCAAGCGGAGGCAGCGCGCCTGGTTCGACCACCTCTCAGGGCACTGGGAGCAGCTGGAGCCCGTCATCGAGATGATCGCCCGCGCCCCCCATCACAGGCTCTCGAAGAGGCGGGTGAAGAAGCTGATCCAGGAGGTGGACCGGGTGGACGTCAACACCATCACCTCCATCCTCACCGGCGAGGGGGAGAGGGTCAACATCAAAGGAGGCGCGCCCGCCCTGAGGAAGCTGCTGGAGAGCGTGCCCCTCAGGGTCGAGGTGGAGGAGAACTACCGCGACTACGACGTGGCGGAGAACCGGCTCCTGAAGGGCCACCTGGACGCGCTGCTCGCCCACATCGACGACCTCGCGCGGGTGTCCGCGCAGAGGGATCGTTTCCTCCGTAGGATGCTGAAGCTGAGGGAGGGGGAGAAGACGGTGGAGACCGCGAGAGAGTTCCTCGCAAACCACGACCTGGCGACCTCGGCTGAAGCGCTGAGGAAGAGGATCAGCGCGCGATGTCACGACCCGAGGCTAGCCTTCCTGGAGGAGGTCAAGCTCCCGAGCCCCGCACAGGGAGAGACCCCCCTCCTGGAGGCGTACCCGCACTACAGCAGGTTCCAGCAGCTCCACGCCTCCTACAACGAGGAGGCTCCGCCGCCCCTCCCCCGCCTCGCCCTAGACCGCGACGCGGGGCGGGACGAGCTGTACCTCAGGTGGTGTACGTTCAAAATCCTCGAGGCGGCGGTCGAGCTGGGCTACAGCCTCCGCGAGGAGAGGCTGACCCGCATGGAGGATCAGAGGGTCGCCGTCGAGGTGCCCCGGGGGCTGGTCTCAACCCTGGCGAAGGAGGGTTCAAGGCTGGAGCTGCTCCACGACCGGGTGTATCCGAACGAGCCGCCGTATGGCTCATACTCAGCGCCGAAGCGGGTTCCCCTCGCCCTCGAGGTCTTCGGGGAGGATGAGGTGCCCCGCATCGTGGTGTTCACGCCGAGATACGACCCTGATTACACCGAGGAGAAGTTTGAGGCCGGGGACCTCGACCGGCTCCACGCGCTGAGGGACGCCATCGTCGACCTGAGGACGGGGGGCCGGGAGAAGCTGGTCGTCGGCGGCTGCGTGCTCCACCCGGCGAACCTGAGATCGGTGCAGTACGACGTTCTCTACGCCGTTCCCCTGAGGCCGGGGGCGAGGAAGGACCGGCTGGTTGAGGTCCTCGGAGAGCTGCTGGGGTAGGGCTACTCTGCCGGCTTCTTCCTGAAGCCGAGCACGAGGTCGACGAGCCGCTTCTGGTCGATCTCGGCCCTGCTCCGCCAGTCGAGGTAGAGGACGCCCCCGTCGTCCTCGCCGAGGTACCCCTGCTCGATGTACCTGTCGATGTTCATCTTCGCCCGCCAGCCGGGGAGCTTCTCCGAGAGCATCTTCTCGACATCGCGGCGGGGTGCCCTCCCCTGCTTCGAGATGAGGTAGGCGACGGAGACGGCGAGGCCGGCGATGTCGTCGATCCTCCAGCCGATGGTCTTCGCCGTCCTCTGCTCCACCGTCCCCCTGAGGGTGATGTAGTACCTGGCGTCGGCGAGCTGCGCCCTCGTCGGCTCCCCGTAAAGGTCGGGGTCGTCGAAGACGCGGGTCACCTGGAGGTCGAGGGGCTTCAGCTGGCCGTCGAGGACCTCCAGGACCTCGAGCCACTCGGGGCCGAGCTCCTGCCTCAGCTCCCAGCCCCTGACGCCCGGCAGCCTGTGGTGCTTGAAGAACAGCAGGTGGACGGCCTGCCTCACCTTCCGCGCGTAGGCCCCCCCGGCCCGCTTCACCCTTCTCGCCATCTCCTCCACTCCTCATAGTCGACCATCACGGGCAGGGAGACCTTCGCCGCGCCGGAGTCGGGCCTCGGCTCGTCGAGGGGGATCAGGG
>QMXQ01000032.1 GCA_003662205.1 Candidatus Bathyarchaeota archaeon | reverse complement strand
GTCTACTACAGGTGGCTCAACAAGGCGGGCCTCGACGACACCAGGCCCATCAGGGGCCAGAAGGCCCGGGAGGGGCCTAACTGGGTGGGGACGGCCTCCCCGGTGGCGGGCGTCCTCATCAGGGGGCGGGCCCTCCACCCCATCAAGACCTATCACCCTGAGGAGTGGCCCGAGGTCCGCGTCTACCTGGAGGAGGAGCTGGCCGCCTCGGCGCCGACCCTTGCGGGGAAACCCCTCCTCATCGACCACTTCCAGCAGCTGCCGCCGCCCAGGCGGTCCTCGCCGCGCTGACCGGCCGCTGGTGCCTCATCCCGATGGCCATCGCCGCCGGCGCCATGGTCTACGCCTACGTCAAATCTATGCAGCGGGGAGGCCCCGTCGAGCGGACCGGCCTCTACCTGCTCCACCGCGGCGAGTACGTCGTCCCCGGCGGCACCGTCCAGCGGTTCGGCCTCATATTCATCACCTTCGACCGGCCGCCGCGGGGCGGCCTCGACGCCGACGCGCTGATACGGGAGTTCGGCGCGGAGATCGTCCTCAGGGCCCGGAGGATGGGACCGTGACGCCGACGCCCGAGTGGCCCCTCTGCCACATCGAGATATACGAGAGCCCCGGCTGGATAGACGACGGCTTCCGCACCGGCTGGAGCCTAGTGTCCGGCGCCGCCGAGCAGAGCTTCCTGAACGCCGGGACCATCGCCGGCGACTACGCCGTTATGGAGGTGACCGAGGGCGACACCCCCGGCGGCTGCAGCTACGAGAAGGACCTCAGCGGCCTCAGCCTGAGCACCGACGACCACCCCCTCCTCCGCGCCCGGCTCAGGGGCGGCGGCGTCTCGCCCTTCTACCGCATCCGGGTGGCGTATTCGGACGCCACCTATACCTCCATCGACTGGTCCGCCGCCGGCTCCAGCTTCTTCACCCGGACCTTCGAGCTGACGCCGGGGAAGACCATCAGCAAGATCAGGCTCTACGAAGTCCTCCATCGGGAACCAGACTGCCCACATCGACTGGGACTACGTCGCCATCCTGAGGAGCCCGCCCCTGATCCCGGCGGAGGTGGAGGAGGTCGAGATCGACCTCCAGACCACGACGGCGGTGAGCGGATTCAAGCTGAGGCTGCTGGGCGCCCCCCTCTACGGCGCCACCCTGAGGCGCTACAGGTTCGACGAGGGATTCGGCTGGAGGTCGAGGGCCTACGACCTGAGCGGGGAGAAGGGGCACGGCACGGTCGTGGGCGGAACGTGGATCGACGGGAAGCACGGCGGCGCCCTCAGCTTCGACGGCGTGGACGACCGCCTGGAGACGGAGCTGCTGACCCAGATCGAGGCGGACGGCCCCGGCTTCTCCATCGCCCTCTGGATGAAGGCGCCCCCCGGCGCCACGGGCGTCATCGCCGGCTTCGGAGAGACGCCGGCAGGGAACTGGAACCGGGTCCAGCTCAACTTCAGCTCCGACAAGGTCCGGCTCTACGCCCGGGACGACTCCGGGAACGTCCTCCAGTACACCACCTCGGCGGCCCTCGCCGACGACACCTGGCATCACCTGGTCGGGGTAGTCAGCCCCGCCGAAGACGCCGTGAGGGTCTACGTCGACGGCGAGCTAGACGGCGGAGCCTCGGGCGCCCTCGGCGTCATCGCCCTCGACGTCTACGACCTCACCTTCGGCTGCCTCCACACCCAGGCCGGGTACACCGACTACGCCGAGGTGGCCGTGGACGAGGCCCACGTATTCTCCCGAGCCCTGGGCGCCGCGGAGGTCTACAGGCTCTTCGTGGAGGAGCCGAGGAGCGGCGCGGTGAGGGCGGGCGTGGGCGACATCGTTATGGTCTACCTGGCGAGCGCCGCCGAGGGCGAGGAGCCCAAGGAGAAGCTCATCAGGGGGCGGATCGTGGACAGGGTTGTGGGCGGGGAGCCCGACAGCCCGACGGTGGAGCTCGTCGGCGAGGACCTGGGGGAGCTGATGCTGGGGCGGACCTACACCGGCGAGTTCGCCTCCCCCACCCAGATCAGCGCCGTCGTCGAGGCTGTCGCCGACGCGGAGCTCCCCGAGTTCACCCACGCGTCGGTGGAGACCACCAACAGGACCATGGAGAACGCCTTCGAGGACGAGCCCGTCTTCAGCCTCCTGCAGAAGCTGGCGAAGACGGCGAGCTTCCCGTCGGGGGGGAGTGCGCCAACCTCTGGGTGGACCCCGGCGGCGACCTCCACTTCCAGAGGCCTGGCGCCTCACGGGGCCGCCCCTGAGCGATGGCTCCGACGGAAACGCCGCCAACATCCTCCGCATCCAGGTCAGGGAGACGATGAAGGGGGCGCGCCCCCTCGCCAACGACGTGAAGCTCATCATCTACGAGGCGGAGCACTGGCCCCGGGATGAGGACAGCTGGACGGAGAACGCCGACAGCTGGAGCAGCCCTGATCCTCAGGACCAGGGGTCGCCGACCGAGGACTCGGGCGACGCCAAATGCGGCGACGCCTGCATCAGGTTCAACACCACCAACCCCGGCTCCCAGTTCAGGATGCGGGTCGAGATCCCGCCGACGGACATAAGTGCCGCCTCCAAGATCCGCTTCTGGCTCAAATACGACTCGGGCCTCCAGCCCGAGAGCCTCGCCGTCTACCTCTTCTGCAAGTCCTCGTGGCTCTGGGAGAACCACTGGAAGCTGGAGGGGATCACGCCGCCCCAGGCCGACGCCTGGACGGAGGTGGAGCTCGACCTCTCGGACTTCACCGTCGGCGAGGGATATCCGACGAAGGACGTCCGCCGCATCATGATCAAGGCCTACCGGGCGTCGGGGGACCTCGGCGCCGGGGGCTTCAAGATCGACAAGCTCAGGTTCGAGCGCCCCGAGGTCACCGTCACCGCCGAGGACGCGGCCAGCCAGGCCAGGTACGGGCGCCGCCGACTCGTCGAGGTGGACAAGACCATCACGTCCACAACCTACGCGCAGCACGTCGCCGACGGCATCCTCCAGCACCACAAGAACCCGACGGTCCACCTCCGTGTCGCCACCAGGGGCCTGGCCCAGCCCGGGTACAGGCCGCCCCAGCACGTGCAGGTCACGAGCCTCAAGGACGGCCTCTACAAGGAGACCTTCCAGATCCAGCGGGCCCGCCACCGCTACGTCCCCGGCGACTAACCTGCGAGCTGGAGCTGCTGGCGGCGGCGACCCCCGACGGGGGCTACACGCCGGACGTGCGCCCCAGCCCGCCGGGGACGACCTCGGAGGCCTCCTCGCCCACGTGAAGTGGCGGCAGGTCCGGGGCGAGCTCGGCCTGACCCGGGGCGCGTGGAGGGCGGAGGTCTGAGGAGAGAGATGAACAGGACGGCGAAGTACGAGGAGTGGGACTTCCTCGCCGACAAGATCCACCACCGCATCGAGCAGGAGCGGATCAGGCGGAGGCGGGGACGGAAGATCAGCCTCCACTTCCTCAGGAAGATCGCCATGCGGATGGGGCTGGAGCAGCTCCAGGGGATGAGCTACGACGACCTCGTCGCCTGGGTCCGCAGACAGGGGCTCTGAACGGAAGAGTTGAAAACAGGGTAGGCAACTCCTACCTGATCCGACTTGGCACGCGTCCTCTGCGCCGGCAGCTTCATCTGCGACCTCGTCGCGGCGGGCCTACCCCGCATAGGGGCGCCCGGAGACCTCGTCTACGCGCCCCGAGGCATCGAGCTCTGCGCTGGCGGCCACGCCGTCAACGTCTCCATAGACCTCGCCCAGCTGGGGGAGCGCGATGTGGCTGCCGCCGGCTGCGTCGGCGACGACCCCCTCGGCGACTTCCTCGAAGAAGCGCTCAGACGGCGCGGCGTCAAAACCTACACCGAGAGACTCGGCGACGTGCACACGGCGAAGAACCTCGTCCTCGTCGTCGAGGGAGAGGACAGACGCTTCTTCGCCGAGCTGGCAGCTAACACCATGCTCTCGCCCGGCCACCTCCTCTCGGCCCTGGAGGACGCCCGCCCCGACCTTCTTTTCCTCGGGACCGTGGGCGGGCTGAAGGTGCTGGACCCCCACCTGCACGAGGTCCTCGACGCGGCCCGGAGACGGAGATGCCTCACCGTGGTCGACGTCGTCATGCCCCACGGCGAAGGATGGAGCCGCCTCGCCTCAGCCTTACCCCTCATCGACGTCCTCCACTGCAACGACCTGGAGGCCTCCACCCTCACCGGCGCAAGAGACCCCGGAGCCGCCGCCGACGTCCTCATCGACGAGGGCGCATGCCTCGCCCTGATCTCGATGGGAGCGAGGGGCCTCGTGGCCGCCACTGAGGCGCTGAAGCTGGAGGTGCCCCCATTCAAGGTGGACGCCGTGGACCCGACGGGGGCCGGCGACGCCCTCTGCGCCGGCGTCATCCACGCCATCCTCGACGCCCCCATAGACCGGGAACGCCTCCCCGCCGTTTCCTTGGATGTCCTCAAACGGGTGCTGCTTGAGGGGGCGGCGGCGGGCGCCGCGTGCGTGACGGCTCCGGGGGCGACAGCGGCGGTCACGCGCGGCGCGGTCGACAGGCTGATCCGGGAGCAGGGGGAGCTGGTCTGGTCGGCGTCGAGGCTCCTTTAGAGGCGACTTATATTTAGGTATGTGGGAATAGAACTGGAGCTTCGATGGAGCGCCGTCTCTCAACTGGCTGCGGGGTCCTCGACGGGGTCCTCGGCGGCGGCTTTCGCTTCGGAAAGGTTTCCCTCATATACGGAGAGGCCGCGACGGGGAAGACGACCCTAGCCCTCAGCTGCGCCATCAGCCACCTCCGGGCCGACCCCGGCGGAAAGGTCTTCTACGTTGACGCCGACCAGCGGCTCTCCACGAACCGCCTCACGCAGATCGCGGGGCCCGACGGCGGCAGCCTGCTGGAGCGCCTCCTCATCTGGAGGCCGCGCAGCTTCTCGGAGCAGACCGAGATCATCGAGGGGCTGCCGGCGCTCCTCAAACACGGGGCCACGCCGGTGATCGTCGACTCCATCACGGGCCTCTACCGCCTCGAGGCCGGCGACGCCTCGAGGACCTTCGCCATCAACAAGGCGCTCAACCGGCAGCTCGCCTTCCTCTCCGAGACGGCGAAGACCAAGGGCGCAGCGGTGCTGCTCATGGGCCAGGTCCACAGCGTCCTCGGCGCCGAGCCCCCCCAGGTCGAGCCGGTGGCCCAGAGGCTCCTCCGGTACTGGTCGGACACCGTGTTGAGGCTGGAGAGGACGCAGACGCCCGGGGTACGGCAGGCGGTGCTGGAGAAGCCCGAGACCCAGGGGGCGTGCAGATTCGGCCTCAGCGACGCGGGGCTGACGGATGTGGAGCGGCCATGGTGACCGCCGCCGACGTCCTCTGGATGGCCGAGACCATCTATCTCTACCTCCCCGCCTACCTGGCCAACGCCGCGCCGGTCCTCTGCGGAGGCGGCAGCCCCCTCGACGGAGGGCGCACATGGCGGGACGGCAAACCCCTCCTTGGCAGCCACAAGACGGTGCGCGGCACCCTCTCCGGCATCGCCGTCGGCACCGCCGTGGGGCTGATCCAGCTCGCGCCCCTGCGCGGCCTCCTCCTGGCCGTCGGCGCCATCGGCGGCGACCTCATCGTCTCCTTCTTCAAGAGGCGTCTAGGGATGGAGCCCGGCGCGCCTTCCCCCGTCGCCGATCAGCTTGGGTTCATCGTCGTCGCCGTGGCCCTCGTCTCCGTCGTGCCGCCCCCGCCCACGTGGGAGCGGGTGGTCGCCATCCTCGTCGTCACCGTCCCCATCCACTTCATAACCAACCTCTTCGCATGGCTCCTGAAGCTGAAGAAGCACCCGTGGTAGGCTAGACGACGCGCGGCTCCGGCTCCTTCCCCGCCTCGATGACCCTGCCGCAAACTTAATAAAATCTCAACTTTTCATACATCGGGGGTTCCCACTTCATGCTCCCAGAAAACCAGGTCCTCCTGGAGACGTATCTATCAAGCCGAAGGTTGAGCCCCGGCTCGAAGAATATCTACACGAGCGCCCTCAAATCGTGGGATGAGCGTACTGGCGTTCCTCTTGCGCGGCTCAACGCAGGGAAGCTTGAGCTGTGGTATCGCTCTTTGACGGAGTCCCGGTTTTCGGCCAGCACCATCATAACATACGCTCAAAAGCTTAGAATCCTGTACAGATTCGCCCTTCAGCGGGAAGGTCGTCTGGGAAGGAGGGAGGCCAGGTCTGCGGCCGCGGAAGCATTTGAAGCCATCCCTCTGGCCGACTTGAGGCGGGAGGAGAAGAAGGAGAAGAATGACAGAGATAGGCTTGTTTTGCCTGAGGAGTTTGAGGCGTTGATGCGGACGGCGAAGCACCCGAGGGTCAAAGCCCTCATCGCCGTCCTCTACGAGTCGGGATGCCGTAAGGGCGAGATACTGGGCCTCAGGATCAGAGACCTCGTGTTCGGGGAGGCCTACGCCGAGATCAGGATCAAGGGGAAGACCGGAGAGCGTACAATCCCACTTGTCTATTCCGTCCCTTATCTGCGGGCCTGGCTTCAGGTCCACCCGGATCGCGCCCCGTTGAACCCGCTGTTCGCAACGGTGATAAACGGCGAGATAAGAGAGATGAACCCGTCAAGCCCCAACTTCATCCTCAAAGAACTCAGCCAGAAGGCGGGGCTGGTCCGGATAATTCACCCGCACATGCTTCGCCACACCCGCCTGACGGAGCTGGCCAGGTCTGGCCTTGGGGAATACCAGCTGAAGAGCTTCGCTGGGTGGACTCCGGACAGCAGGATGGCGGCCCGCTACATTCACCTCGCCGGGCGCGACCACGTGGCCGCAGTCCTCGAAGCCCAGGGCGTCCCCGTCGAGGCCGTCAGGGCGGAGAGGCCCCGGCCCCTGCTCAGGACCGAGGAGTGTCCCAACTGCGGCGGGCGGGTCGGCCCGGACATGATGTTCTGCCCCGGCTGCGGCTACGTCCTGGACGACGCGCTGCGCTTGGAGATGGAGCGGCAGAGGGAGGAGGCGGTGAGGCGGCGGCTGGATAGGGAATACGAGGAGCGGATGCGGCGGTTCCGTGAGGAGATGCGTGAGCTGGTCAGGGAGGAGCTGAAGCGGATCGAGAGGATGTGAGGTATCTCGTCAGCCCTGACAGCCCGAAAAACTCCTGCGAATGTTGTCCTTATCGTCCGTCTTGTCCGCCTGGAGCCGCCCCCGGCACTTGCACCCACCCCTCCTAAATCCTCCGCCTGAAGGTTTATAGGGTTGTCATGGCTACGGCTCCGCGCGGGTTCTGTATGCCGGAGGTTGAGGTGAAGGCTCATCTCTACACGGAGGTGGAGGACTTTTTGAGAAAACGGCCCGAACTTGGATACCGAAATGCTGAGGAGTTTATACGGGAGGCGTTCAGGCGGTTTCTTTTCTGTAGGCGCCATATTCGCGGAGGAGGGACCGGATAGCGTCCTTCACCAGCTCCGCCCGGCTTTTATATCCATGTTTACCGAGGAACGCGTCTATCTCATCCGCCAACGCTTTCGGTATCTTGATTATCACGTAATCTTTGCTCGACATTACCATCCATGGTAACATGGTTTCCTCTATTTATTAATTTTCAGTCCCCCGAATCCATATTGCTACCATACATGACCCCATACATGGTTAATTTTATATATTTGTGATTCATAGACTCCATGGGAGTATACATGGATGGATACGCCATCTTGAAGATTCCGCGAGAACTCGCGGACGAGATGGACAGGTGGATAGGAACGAGGGGCTACAGGAGCCGGGCCGAGATCGCGAAGGAGGCGATCCGGCAGTTCCTAGACGCCATGAGGAACGCGCCCGTGGTGGGCGCCGAAGTAGGGGTGGAGAAGGCCGAGGAGGTGCCCGTCGGATGAGGGGTCAACCAATCCAGGTGCCGCCCTCGGCCCTTCTCCAGGAAGAAAAAGAGGGCGTAGAGGTAGATAGGCTTTCCGCGCTGGAGATTCGGGTCGCCCGCCTCGAAGCCAGCTACAAGCGGTTCCTGAAGCGGTTCGACGAGGCCCTGGAGGCCTACCTGCGCGCCAAGGAGGTTGAGGCGTGACCCTGCAGCACCCCAAGCCCGCCGACTACGAGAGGGAGGCCCGCGCCGTCGTCCGGCACGTGCTGATGAACCGCCTCGACGACCTGCAGGCCCTCACAGCCCTCGTCCGCGCCGACGTCAGCCCCGCCGACCTGGAGGCGAAGGTGGCGGAGATCATGCGCTACCTCAAGGAGACACGGCCATGACCGAGGCACAGCCAATCCAGCCCTACTCCCCAGTGAAGCCGCTGGTGACGCCGGAGCAGGCCGCCGAGGAGTGGCGGGCCTTCGAGGAGCTGAAGCGCCGAATACTGAAAAAAGACGACTACCAACCCATCGGCGGGAAGTTCTTCCCGAAGCGGAGCGCCTTCAGGAAGATCGCCGTTTACTTCGGCATCAGCGACCGCATCATCGAGCAGGAAAGGGTGGACCGCGATGACGGCAGCTTTATGTGGCGCATCGTCGTCGAGGCGAGGGCGCCCAACGGTAGGGTCTCCACGGGTGTCGGCATCTGCGACAGCCGCGAGCGGAACTTCGCCCACGTGGAGCACGACGTATACGCGACGGCCCATACGCGGGCGAAGAACCGTGCCATCAGCGACATGGTCGCGGGCGGCGTCGTATCCGCCGAGGAGCTTGATGCTGAGACCCCGACGCCGGAGCAGGCCCCGGTGCAGACGCCCCCCAACGCCAACGACGGCTACACCCAGCCGCGGAAGCAGGTGCAGTCAGAGCAAGCGGCGGCCTACATCGTGGACCGCGAGGCCGTGCTGAACGCCGTCGAGCGCGCCGGGCTCGACCCGACGCCCCTCAACGTCTACTGGGACGGCGGAGTCCTCGTCGTGGAGCCGTCCAAGTATCTCGGCGACGTGTGGATGGCCTATATGGACGCGCTCCGGCCTCTGGGCGCCGAGTGGGTCAGGATGGGGAAGCAGAGCCGCTGGGAGATCAAGCCCGGGGAGGCGCAGCCGTGAGCGTCGCGGACCTCATCCCGGTCGCCGTCGCCGCCCTGGTCGCCTACGTCGCCGGGTTCCTACACGGCAGAACCGCCGGACAGCTCAAAGCCCTCACAAGGACGGAGGCTGAACGATGAGAAGGCTGCACCCCCGAAGATTCCGAACCGCAGTTCTTTGGACCGCCGTCGTAACGGGCGCAGGGACCATCGTCACCTACAGCCTGAACCTCAAAGAAGCCGCCTTCCTGCTTTATGGTCTCTGGCTCGGCTTCGCCGTCTTCAGCGAATACCTCGAATGGCTGCTGAGGAACGCCGCCATCGAGCTGAAGGAGACGAGGAGATGAAGGAATACTCCGTTAAAGTCCGCCTGCCATACGCAGCCGAGACCCGGCGGTTCAGGGTCTGGGCCTTGGACATACAGGCGGCCGCCCGCCAAGTCCGCAAGCTATACCCCCGCAACAGGGGGTTCAGAGTCACACACCCGCCGGAAGACGATGAGCCTCGAAACTTCAAGGTGATCTGCCGTGACTGCAAACAAGTCGTCTACGAAGCTCAGAGACCCCTATCGGACGCCGAGGGGCTTGGCCCGTGCCCGTTCTGCGGCGGAAGGCTTCACGTCCTCAAATCCGGCCGCGCCAAGGCGGAGGTGAAGGCATGAGCGAGAAGTTACAGAGGACGCCTCCCTACAGGGACACGAAGGTCTCCGTCGAGCGCACCAAGGCTCAGATCATGGAGCTGCTCCGCAGCTACGGCGTCGAGGGCATACAGTGGACCGAATACCGGGGCGAGGAAGACCTGAAGTTCATCGTCCAGGCCGAGGTCAAAGGCGTCAAGCGGGAGCTGATGATCCAGGTCAAGCCGCCCCAGATGTTCACCCGCAGAAGGGTCAAGGGCCGCGGCCTAGTGACAGTTCCTCACAGGAAGCAGGCGTATCGGCTGCTCTACTACTGGCTGAAGTCGAAGCTCGAAGCCGTCATGTGGGGCCTCAGCAGCATCGAGCAGGAGTTCCTCAGCCAGGTCACCGTCGCCCTACCAGACGGCAGCACAACCGTCGGTGACATCATGAGGGACTACATCGCCCGAGACGCCCTCACCGCCCTGCCCGCGCCGGAGCCTGAACGGAAGACGGTGAAGGCCGAGGTGACCGAAGCGTGAAGGTCCTCGATCTGGGGTTCTGTCCTCGCTGCAAGGAACCCCTGCAGAGAATGAAGAGCCAAGTGGTTCAGGGAGTTCGCTTCTGCTGGCTATGCGGCTGGGACATCAGAGAGGAGCACACCGTTAGGCGATGGGTTCGATGGGCGAAGAGCTACGCCGAAGCCCACGGAGTAGAGGCAAAGGAGGTCGAGCCGTGACCGCGTATCCGCCGGAGGTCGAGGAGGCAGCTGACGTGAAGCGGTGCGCCAGGTGCTTCGTCGAGATGCGGCGGGTCCCCGGCGTCCAGCACATACGGACCACCCGGAGCGCCCTGAACGCCGTCCTCTACTGCTGCCCCAACTGCGGCGCCCTCCAGAGCTTCATCATGGAGGCCGACGCCGAAACCCTCCAAACCCTGAACGGCGCAAAGGCTGACACACCTCCATGGGCGAACAACAAAGAGTGTCCGATATGCGGTAGGCCCACCGAACCGGACATACGCAGCTGCGAGACGGGGCTGTCCTACTGCAGCGACGAGTGCGCCCGCCACCATGTGAACGCCGTCTGGAAGGAGGAGAGCTGAATGAGGAAGACGTGGAGCGAGGGCAGGCTGCGCGAGGAGACGCTCCCCGCGGAGTTCCGGGAGGTGGACAGCATATCCGAGGAGGAGTTCGTCCGGCTGAAGGCCCTCGGCATCGTGGACGTGGACGGCTACTTCGTCGACGCGGACGGCTGGCCGGTGAAGCTGCCTCCCCACACCTACATCCGCCCCAGGACATGGGAGGCAGAGCAGGCGTGAGGCAGCAGACCCTCGACAACTGCACAACCCAAACAGGATCGGAGCTGGGAGATCCGTGTCTTGAGCCTTCGACGGGGGACGTGCTGGTGGCCTGCCCTGGATGCGGCCACATTATGCCGCGGCGCGTTCAGGCGTGCTGGTGGTGCGGGCGCTGGCTCGGACCGCCTCTACCAAGGAGGTGAACGAACGTG
>QMXQ01000031.1 GCA_003662205.1 Candidatus Bathyarchaeota archaeon | reverse complement strand
CCGTCGGCGAGGTCTGCATGGAGATGGGCGCCGTCGACGCCTACGTGGCGGACACCCAGGCCCGGCAGCAGCAGCTCTGGGAGGCCCGGAAGTGCCTCTTCGACGCCTACAAGGCGTTCTGGGAGATCGACGAGGTGGACATCTGCGTCCCCCGGAGCCGGATACCCGACTACATCGAGGGGGCTGAGGCGGTGGCGGGAGACGCTGGAGGCGGTCATCGGGGAGCTCATCGAGGTCGGGCTGAGCCTCGGTGGAACCATCTCGGGGGAGCACGGCGTCGGCTACACGAAGAAGCGGTACCTGCCGAAACAGGTCGGCCGGACCCAGGTCGAACTGATGAAGGCGATCAAGCGTGCCTTCGACCCCCAAAACATCCTCAACCCCGGGAAGGTGTTCGACCTCTAGGAGCCGCCCGCCAAGATCGGCTGAGATGCGCGCCTCGAAAAGGTTATACCCGCCTGCCCGTAATGGTCTACCGATGCGTTATGCCAGAGTTTGGTAGCCCATTCTCCGGTCTGGCGAGCGATAGGAAGCTCACCGACGCCGAGCTGATCCGGGCCATCAGGTTCATGGTCGCCGCGGAGTACGAGGCGATACAGCTCTACATGCAGCTCGCCGAGTCCATCGACAACCGGCTCGCCCGGGAGGTCCTGCGGGATATAGCGGACGAGGAGCGAGTCCACGCCGGCGAGTTCCTCAGGCTCCTCTACCACCTCGCCCCCGACGAGAAAAAGTTCTACGCCGAGGGCATGAAAGAAGTCGAGGAAGAGATAAAGAAGTTAGGCGAGTAGCCCGAGAGCCTCCCCGCCGGCCTACCCCTCTCCCTGGTGGGACTCCTTGCTCTCGGAACATCGCCGATAACACTTAGCCGCGGACAAGCCTGCGTCAGAAACCAGGGTCTAATTTAAGAAATCAACCAGTGATAAGATTGATGATATTTATGGTCGACCTCGATCTGGAGAGGATTCTTGAACGAGCTGTTGGCCTCGGAGCCTCCTACGCCGACGTCCGCTATCAGCGCTACGACTACGAGACGATAACCGTCGAGAATAAGACTCTGAAAAGCTACTCCTCCCGGAGGCTCAGCGGGGTAGGCATCAGGGTGGCCCTGAAAGGGGTGGTCGGCTACGCCTCCACAAGCGACCTGAGCCGAAACGGCATCGAAAAGACTCTGCGCAACGCCCTCAAAGCCGCCAAATCCATCAGCGGCGAAAAACGGCCCTTCAGTAAAGGCGAGGTAAACAAGGCAGAAGTCAAGCTATCGACAAGAACCGATCCCATCGATGTCCCCCCTGAGGAGAAGGTCTCCGTTGCTCTGGACGCGAATAAAGCAGCCTGGATCAGCGACGAGGTAAAGAACGCCGTAACGATGCTGGGCCTCTCCAAGGACTTCCGGGCCTTCATGTCGTCGGAGGGAGCCGAGGTCAGCGTCGAAACAACCCTGGTTGGCCTCGGGCATTTCAGCGTCGCGAGGGTCAAAGGGGTCATGGAGAGAAGCAGGCACAGCGAGTCCATGTGCGCGGGCTTCGAGTTCATAGAGTCAAAGGACTGGAACGCCTTCACGGCGGACATCTCCGAACTCGCCATCGAGGCCGCAGGCTCCAGAACCCCGCCGCCCGGAACGTACACGGTGGTCGTCGATCCTCGGGTCGTCGGGCTGGTGCTTCACGAGGCCTTCGGCCACGCGTCGGAGGGCGACCTAGTGTTCACCGGCGACTCCGTGCTCGACGGCAAGCTCGGCACCCAACTGGCGAGCGAATCCGTGACCATCATAGACGAGGGCGTGGTTGAAGGGGGATACTACTACCCCTTCGACGATGAGGGGACCAGGAAGGGCAGAACGGTCGTGGTTGAGAACGGAGTTCTGAGGGACTACCTCCATGACAGGAACTCAGCCCAGCACTTCGACGCCGAGTCGACGGGCAATGGGCGAGCCCAGGACTTCGAGAACCTGCCCATAGTGCGGCAGACGAACTACTATATGGAGCCGCGGGACCACAAGCTTGAGGAGCTGGTCGAGGGCATAGACTTCGGGATATACGTGAGGGGGAAGGGAGCGGGTGGCGGCCAGGTTGAGACGGGTATGGGGACCTTCACCTTCGGCGTCGGCCCCTCCAAGGTCATCAGGAACGGGGAGATGGCTGAGACGGTCCGGGGCGTGGTCATCAGCGGCCTGATCCTTGAGACCTTGAAGACCGTCGATGCCGTCGGCAACGATCTAGAGATAAGGACCAACGTCTTCGGCGGCTGCGGGAAGATGGGTCAATCCGTCCGGGTCGGCTTCGGCGGCCCGCACATCAGGGTTCGCAAGATGACGGTGGGAGGGAGGTGAAGGGGATGGAGCTAGCTGAGCTGGCCGTTAAAAAGGCCTTGAGGATGGGCGCGACCGAGGCCGAAGCCTACCTGCAGAGGGCGGAGACGATCCGCGTGGAGTTCGCCGAGGAGATTGAAAGCTTCAAGACCATCGACTCCATGGGAATCAGTCTGAGGGTCGCCCTGGGCAGAAAAATCGCGATCTACTCCACCTCCATCCTAGATGAGAGTGAGATCAGCGAGGCCGCAGCCAAGGCGCTAAAGATAGCGCAGGTCGCGCCCGAGGACCCCGAGTGGAGACGCCTGAACAGCAGATTCGGCGAGGCCCCCGCCGAGGGATACCGCGACGACGCGCTGGAGACCCTAGATTACGGCGAGATCGTCGAGAAGATAAGCTCAGCGACGGCCCTCGTGAAGGACCACGACAAAGGGTTAGGCCGACCCGAGGACTACTGGCGCTGGTGAAGTCGAGGACCTCGATGGCGAACAGCTACGGCGAGAGCTGCGAGAGGGAGGAGACCCACGTGGCCGCCTGGATGAGGGCCAAGGCCAAAGAGGCCGGGATGGAGAGCACGGGAGCCGAGCATCAGCAAGTGAGATTCTGGGGGGAGGTCGACCTCAAAGAGCTGGCCGTCAGAGCCGCGGAGAAAGCCGTGACCTTCTTGAGGGCGAGGCCCATCCCGAGCCGCAAAACGTCGGTCATCTTCAGGAACCAGGTCTTCGCAAGCATCCTCGGAGTCATGTTGAGCGGCCCGGTGAACGCGGACTGGGTTCAGAAGGGCAGGTCTCCCCTGGCGAACAAGCTCGGAGAGCAGATCGCCTCCACGAACATCAGCATCATCGACGACGGGCTGATGCACGGGGGCTGGGGGACGAGGCCCTTCGACGACGAGGGCCATCCAACCCAGAGGACGCCGGTCGTCGAGAGGGGCGTCCTCAAGAGCTACCTTTACGATACATACACCGCGCTGAAAGACGACGTGGAGTCGACCGGGAACGCCCGGCGGCCCTACTACTGGATGGCCCCGCAGCCCTCGCCGAGCAACCTGATCCTGAAGCCGGGGGAAGCGGCCCTCGAGGAGATCATCCAGGAGACGAGGCAGGGGGTCTATGTGGAGGAGACCATCGGGGAGTGGCTCTCGAACCCCGTCAGCGGCGAACTCAACGCCACGGTGACCCACGGATACCTCGTTGAGGACGGCGAACTGTCGGACCCCATAAAGGGGGTGGTGATCTCAGGGAACTTCTACGAACTCCTCAGAGACGGGGTGGAGATGGTGGGCAGAGACCTGAGGAACAACATGCAGAACTACTCGCCGACGATCAAGGCAGCCCAGCTGACGATCGCAGGGGAATAGCCGCCTCTAGAACTCCCTGTAGGCCTCGGCGAGGGGGTGGCCGATGCAGCTGAGGCTGAAGGCCTTGTACCAGCCGAAGGGCGATTTGTGCACCTCCACCCCCTCCTCCGCCAGGCGGTCCCTAAGCCTGCCCAGGAACACCTTCGCCAGCCGGGCCGACCCTAGGCTCTTCGACAGGTGGGCGTAGGGGTAGAGGAGGACCCGGCCGCAGCCCAGCCGGGAGACGTCGACCTTCAGGTTCTCGACGAAGCCGTCGAGGAGCTCGTCGACCCGGGGCTCGTCCTTTTTCTCGAAGCAGATGAGGCAGACGAGGACATCCTCATGGCGATCCTCCCTCGGATCGGGGGGCTGCTCGGCCACGGGCGTCTCCTTCCGGACCTGGTAGCTGAACTCGGAGCAGTGGAGCTGCAACACCCTCATGAAACTCGCCAACCTCTAAACGGTCTCAGGGGTATTAGATGTTTTTCATCATCCGCAGGAGGCCGGCCGTGGGAGAGGTATTAAAGGGAGGGTTGGTGGGGCCGGAAGGATTTGAACCCTCGACATTCGGGTTTCCGCTCCAAAAACTCTTCATCCCGTCTCCGGTCAGCAAACCCAAATCGTGCTTTCTGGAGCCCGACGTCATACCTGGCTAGACCACGGCCCCCGCCAAACAACGGCTACACCCTTTCACCATATAAAGATTGCCTACGGCACACAACCCTTATCCCCCGAGGGGCGCTCGGATTACGAGTTGACCCTCTCCTTCAAGAAGCGGTACATCGGCCAGATCATCCGCGGCGAGAAGACGGTCACCCGCCGGGCGTCCCGGCCGATGGTCAAGGCCGGCGGCGTCTACCGCCTCAGGGTCGGCTTCAGCTACCTCCCGGAGCTGATCAGGGTGCGGCGCGTCTACACGCAGCGGCTGGGAGATATGACGGCGGAGGATGCGCTGAGGGAGGGCGCCGCCTCCTTGGAGGAGTTCCGCCGCGACTGGATGGATATCTACGGGTTCTGGGACGGCGACCGGAGGGTGTGGGTGGTGGAGTTCGAGTACCTGGGCTCGGACCGAAAGCTTTAAACAACCACTAGGTGCCCAGAGTTATGGGTTACCGGCCATAGGGCGTGGGAACCACCCGAACCCATTCCGAACTCGGAAGTTAAACCACGCTCCGTCCGCGGCGGTAGTGTTGTCTTCGGCTACGCGAAACCGCGGAAGCTGGTAACCCACCCTTGTCTCCAGCTCAGTTGATCCCGCTGTCTTGGGTTTCTGATCGTCGGATGGATCGGGTGTCTCAGTGGACCACGCCGAGCCTGTGCAGCTCCTCCTGGAGAACCGATCGGGTCTGCTTCAGCCGCGTCTGCCGCTCGACGTACTCATCTCCCGTCATCCTCCCCCCTCTGAAGTCTTCGTCGAGCTTGGCGAGCTGGGCGTCGATCTCGGCGATGCGCCCCTTCAACATCTCGGCGTAGACGGCGGGCCCGGCGACCTCGGCGCCCACGGGCGCGACGTCGGTCTTGATGACTCCGTCCTGGATGCGGAGGATGCGGTCGGCAGCCCGGGCGACGGCGGGGTCGTGGGTCACCATGATGATGGTCTTCCCCAGCTCCCGGTTCACCTTGGAGAGGTAGTCGACGACGATGCGGGCGTTGACGGTGTCGAGCTCCCCCGTCGGCTCGTCGGCCAGGATCAGGGGCGGGTCGTTAGTCAGGGCCGCGGCCAGGGCCACCCGCTGCTGCTCGCCGCCGCTCAGCTCCCCCGGCTTGTGCCCCATCCGGTCTCGGAGGCCGACAACGTCGATGAGCTCCTCGATACGCTTCCGCCGCTCAGCCTTAGGGACGCCGAGGGCGACCATCGGCAGCTCGACGTTCTCGGCGGCGGTCAGCGTCGGGATCAGGTTCATCGTCTGGAAGACGTGGCCGACGGTGGTCCGGCGGAACTCGACCAGCTCCGCGGGGCTCA
This sequence comes from Candidatus Bathyarchaeota archaeon, assembly GCA_003662205.1. Taxonomy (GTDB): domain Archaea; phylum Thermoproteota; class Bathyarchaeia; order TCS64; family TCS64; genus B46-G15. The sequence goes on along the minus strand of QMXQ01000031.1, from coordinate 5,647 downwards.
GCTTGGTCACCTCGGTCTCGAAGACCTTCACGTAGCCGGCGGAGGCCCTGTCGAGGCCTCCGATGATGTTGAGGAGGGTCGTTTTCCCCGACCCCGAGGGGCCTATTAGGGAGACCATCTCCCCCTTCTCCACAGTCATGTTCAGGCCCCGCAGGGCCTGGACCTCCACCGAGCCGAGGGTGTATATCTTGACCAGGTCCTTCACTACCACTGCCATACGCTCAGCCTCCGATCACTCCTCGATCCTCCACATCGGGTTGTTGGATACGCGTCTCACCGCCACGAGGATGGGCACCACCGTCGAGACGAGCAGCAGCCCCATCACGGCGGCCAGGCTCAGCTGCGCCGACGGGGAGAACACGACCCGCCGCTCCAGCGCCGCCATGACCGCGGCGTTGAAGACCTCGATCTCGCCCCGTAGGGAGATGAAGCCGACGGCGGAGCCGAGGATCACGGCGAAGATGATCATGCCGATGTTCTCGACCAGCAGCGTCGCGGCGAGCTGCCACTGGGAGAAGCCCCGGATGGCCATGATGGTGAGCTCCTTCCAACGGCTCTTCAACGCCGTCGAGGTGATGAGGGCGACGCCGACCGACGAGACCAGCGCCGCGAAGATGACGCCGAGCTCCTCCACCCTGCGGGGCCCGACGAGGAAGATGTTGGAGGAGGTCCTCCTGATGAGCTCCTCCGTGACATCGACGCTCTCGACGTCCGGGTCGAGGGCCTCCACCGCCTCGACGAAGGCGTCGGTGTCGGCGCCCTCCCCAAGGTCCACGAGGATGCGGGTCTGCGTTATGTATTTGGCCTTCACCTTGGCCAGGAACGCGTCGGGGACGTAGAGGATGGGGTTCTGCAGGGTCCAGCCCGCCCCCGGCTCTCGCCCGAAGAGGCCGACGACGGTGAGGCTGTGGACCTTCGTCCCCAGCTTTATGAGCATCGTCCCGTTCAGCCCGACCCCGAGCCTCTCCGCCGCGCCCTTCTCCATGAGGATCGCCGTCTCCGACCGGTTCATCCGCTCGAAGGCGTCGGCGCCCTCGAGCCAGCCGGCCTCCATGTAGGCGGTCTCCCTCCATTTTAGGGGTTCTATGGCCCTGATGGGGATGGTGCCGAGGGAGCTCTCCGCCTCGAACCAGGTCTCGACGGTGGCCGAGGCCACGCCCTCCAGCGAGGCGATCTCCTCCGCAAGGTCGTCGGCGCCCTTGCCGGTGAAGAGCCAGACGGAGGCGTCCGCGCCGATGGTCGTCCTAACGGCGCGCTCCATGAAGTCGTCGGTGCTGGCGACGCTCCCGATGACCGAGACGCCGTAGCTGAGGATGAGGGTCGCCATGAAGGTGGCTGCGACGACGCGCCGCACATTCCTGCGGGTGCTCAGCGTCGAGAAAAGGGCGACGTCGCCCACCAGCGCCCCTGCCACCCTGCCGAGGAGGCTGTGGAACCACGGGGAGTACTGGACGAGGAGCTTGATGAGGCCCCAGAAGAAGAGGATGGGGGCGATGTAGGTGAGGATGTAGTCCACGCCCCACCAGGTCGAGTAGAGGATGAAGATGATGACGTTGCTCGTCGCGGGCCTGAAGGACTCGACGCTGACCCCCAGCAGCAGCATCGCCAGCCGGTACGCGCCCAGGACCAGGGCGAGCAGGGGCTCATGCCAGGACCCAGCGCCCCCCTCCTCCTCGCTCTGGTACTCCCTGAGCGCGTCCACGATCTCCATGCGGCTCGCCTTCCTGGCGGGTTTGTAGACGGCGAGGAGGGCGAGGGCGCCGCTGAAGGCGAGGGAGGCGAGGACGGTGACGGGCGAGAGGGAGCTCAGGAACTGGGCGGCCATCATCCCGGGGATGACGAGCAGCAGGATACCCCCTCCCAACAGGACGCCCGCAGCTCCGGCGAAGAGGCTGACCAAGAGGGCCTCAAATAGGAAGATGTAGAAGACCTGCCTGTGGGTGAGGCCTCGGGTGAAGAGGAGGCCGATCTCCCGGCGGCGGAGGCCCAGGGAGACGTCGGAGACGGTGACTCCGAGGTACCAGGCCGTGAAGAAGACGGGCGCCGCGACCATCAGCGTGCTCGTCTTCATCCGGGCGGAGTTGGCGTCGACGGCGTCCAGCAGCAGCCCCAGGTAGTTGACGGGCACGTACCCGTACCGGGCGCCGACGCTGTTCACCTTCTCGAAGACGAGCCTGACCGCCCGTCTCGACCCGGCGATGTCCCACGGGTTCAGGATCGCCTCCCTGTCGAGGCCTATGATGACCTCGGCTATGAGCGGCCTCGTGTGCCTCCGCCCCTCGGCGTAGATCTGGTTCAGCCATCCCAGCAGCGTCTCCTCGCTCATGATGATCAGCTGGTGGAGCGGGCGGCGCCCCGTCCAGGTGGAGCCCATGAGAACCGATCGGAGGAATAGGGAGTACCGGCCCATCGCCATCGAGAAGAGCCTGTCGTCGATCTCGACCACGCCGCCCACGGTGAAGTGGGCGTACCGGTTCTGGATGTCGACGAGGGTCCCGCCCAGGACGTAGGTCGGCACCTTCAAAGTGACGGCGTCCCCGGCGTTGAACAGGGAGGCGTTGACGGAGCCCGCCTCCACGTAGATCATCCCCGGCTCCAGCCTGTCCACGCCGGCGATGCTTTTCACCAGACTTGAGTTGCTGGCGATGGCGACGATGGTGAAGGGTATCGACGCGTTCACCCCGGAGACGTTGACCTCCATCCCCAGGTCGGGAGCGAGCTCCACGCTGCGGATGAGGTGCTCCACCCTGACCACGTGATCGAGGCCCGCGATCTCCGCCTCGACCTTGCCCAGCGCCGTCCTCGTGAGGTTCCGGTTCTCGGCTGAGGAGACGATGTCCACGTCGGAGGCCTCTAGGGCCTTGTCCAGCATCGCCACGCCGACGGCGTCCGCCCCCTGGAGGATGCCGGAGAAGAGGGTCGCCGCGAGGGCCACGCTCAGGAAGAGGGCGAGGAAGATGGACCTGCCCCTGGCGATGCGCTTCACGGCGTAGCTGAACATGTCTAAGATAAACAGTTCAAAGCCGGAGCATTAAAAGAGTTATCACGCGGACGCGAGGCGAGGCTGGGGCAATTTATGGATCGCTGGGGGATTCCTCGGCTTCGCCCCTTGCTCGGGTCTTTATATGAACATTTATAACTTTGTAGCCGACTTCAACTGCAGTGGTTGCCATGTTTCCGTCGGTAGGGCAGCTGTTCCCGCCTAACAGTGACCTCGGCATGATCCTGCAGATGCTCTTCAGCCTCAGCTTCATCATCTACCTCTTCTACGCGCAGCGCATCCAGAGCATGACGATGCTCAGGCAGGTCGAGGGGACGCTGAGGAGGGTGAAGGCGATACGGGACGAGGGGCGGCGCATCTCCATCGAGACCGTCAGGGAGATCGGGAAGCCGGGGAGGGACCCGACGCCGGACGTCGAGCGCTTCCTCGAGCACTTCTTCATACCGCCCGTCAGCCTCGACCCGGCGGGCATCGTCGCGAAGTTCGGGCAGCTGCTCGACGTCAGGGAGAACCGCTTCGAGGCGGAGGTGAGGGCGATGGCGCCCTCCGCTTCCGACAGCGAGGTCAATAACCTTGAGAACCTGCTGGAGGCGGCGCTGGCCCTCAACGTCTACTACAAGGTGATCCGCCACTTCTACCTGCTGGGGAAGAGGACGATGAACATCTACGTCATCATGCAGATCCACATGATCCTGCCCATGATCATGCGGGAGATAGAGGCCTACTCGGCGGCGCTCCAGGCCTTCAAGGAGGGGATGCCCATCGGGGACGGCGTGGGGGCGCTGACGGCGGCGAGGCTGATGCACGGCCACGAGTGGAGGGAGGTGGCGAAGGAGATGGTCGCCGCCGAGGTGCCGATGTGGGGTAGAACCCTGATCGTGTTGAAGGCGAAGGGGCCCGGCGGGAGCGTCGGGAAGCCGGGCGACGCCATCGAGAAGATCCTCAGCGAGCGCGAGGGCGCGGTGAAGGCGATCATCATGGTCGACGCGGCGGGGAAGCTGGAGGGCGAGCCGACGGGGGCCGTCGCCGAGGGCGTCGGCGCGGCGATAGGCGGCGTCGGCGTCGAGAAGTATAAGATCGAGGAGGCGGCGAAGGGGCACGACGTCCCCCTCTACGCCGTCGCCATCAAGCAGGACATCAGCCACGTCGTCGCCCCGATGGTGGAGGAGCTATTCGACGCGACTGAGAAGGCGGTGGAGGCGGTGAGGAGGCTCGTCGAGGAGGCAACCAAGGAGGGGGACATCATCATCGTCGCCGGGATAGGGAACACGGTGGGGATAGGCCAGTAGGTGAAGACGGATGGGTGAAAGTAGCGGAGCGGCGTATCCGAGCCTGAGCCTCTCATGGGTGACCCTCATCGTCGTGGTGGTCATCGGCATCTTCTCCCTCTTCAGTCTCTACATGGGCTTCCAGGCCTACGGCTCGGACCACCCCGAGCAGGCGAACTACTACATCATCATAGGGACGGCGGGCTTCGCCGCGATGGGGTACATGTTCTTCCGGACCAGGGCCATCTCCGCGGCCCGGCTGGAGGTCCCCAGGGTCGATGTGGTCACCACCCTGGAGTGCCCGGAATGCGGCCTGAAGAGGATCAGGGAATTCGTGCGCGGCGACTACGTCTACAAGGACGATGAGCCGTGCACCAGGTGCGACGGCCGGATGGTGATCACCCGCATCCACCGCCGCGAGAAGGAGAAGTCCAAGCGCTAGGCCGCGGGGTATAAAATAATCAAGGCGACCTGATTGACGCGGAACTAGTAACGCCTTTAATTCAGATTTCTCGCTATATAGGCGGAAACCACGGAACCCATGAAACGCCGGTTTTCTTCCTCATCCATCGGATGAGAAGCCAGAAAAGGAACAGGATGAAAAAGGGCGAAATCAAGGCAAAGACATCATCAGAGGTAAGAGTATCCCTGTTGACGGCTATAGTCCCCCCGATTACGATAACCAAAAGAACGAACATTACAATCGTGAATATCCTCGCGGCCCTAGGATGGGAAGAGCGCTCATACTCCGGCGAGGGAAAGAGATAATCCAATTAACCCTCGCTTATTGTTTCTTTCACGTAATATAAAATTACTACGCCCGCATCGTCTCCGACACAGATAAGCCGCAGAATCGGCTAAACCTGCACAACCACCCCTTTTATTCCTCTCGGAAGAAAGCAGAGGACGAGCGGAGACCATATTTCGGCAATAGGTGTTAGGCGGTTGTGACCTCGCAGCCGTCCTCTGTGACGATGACCGTGTGCTCGGCCTGGGCCACGGGCCTCCGGCTCCTCTCGATGAGCTGCGGATAGGCGTGGAGGCACCTCGACCTCACCAGCTCCGCGAACGCGTCCCGACCCTCGGGGCCGGGGAACCGGCGGAGCACCCAGCGGGAGGCGAAGGGCAGGGTCCGATACTGCCTCTGGATGAACTTCAGCATCTTCTTCGCGGCCTCGCCCCTGACCGACCGCTTCTTCTGGAACGCGTAGATGTGGCCCGGCGGCCCGTCCACGACCTCCCCCGCCGCCTCGGGCAGGGTGGTGAAGGGCTCGACGGCGTAGACCTCGCCCGCCTCCAGCCTGTGGCCGTCGATGGAGGCGACGTTGGGTATCACACTGCCGGCGTGGACGATGTAGCGGGTCACCTTGTGGCCGGT
>QMXQ01000030.1 GCA_003662205.1 Candidatus Bathyarchaeota archaeon | reverse complement strand
CATCACCAACGACGGCGCCACCGTCCTCGACGAGATCGACGTCCAGCACCCGGCGGCGAAGATGATGATCGAGGTCGCGAAGACCCAGGACGACGAGGTCGGCGACGGGACGACGACGGCGGTCATCCTCTCCGGGGAGCTGCTGAAGAAGGCGGAGGACCTGCTCGAGCAGAACATCCACCCGTCCATCATCATCTCCGGCTACCAGAAGGCGTCCGAGAGGGCGATGGAGACGCTGGAGAAGCTGGCCATCGACGTCGACCTCGACGACAGGGAGACCCTGATGAAGCTGGCGACCACCTCCATGCGGAGCAAGGCGGTCTCCCTAGCTAGGACCCACCTGGCGGGGATCGCCATCGACGCCATCATGCAGATCATCGAGGAGCGGGACGGCGAGATCATCGCCGACGTGGACAACGTCCAGATCATCAAGAAGGAGGGGAAGAGCCTCGAGGAGACGGAGCTCGTGAGGGGGATCATCATCGACAAGGAGGTCGTCCACGCCGGGATGCCCAAGAGGATCGAGAACGCCAAGATCGCCCTCATCGACGCCCCCCTCGAGGTGGAGAAGACGGAGTTCGACGCCGAGATCAGGATCCGCAGCCCCGACGCCATCAAGGCGTTCCTCGACCAGGAGGCCGAGATGCTTAAGAAGATGGTCGAGAGGGTGAAGGAGGCGGGCGCCAACGTCCTCTTCTGCCAGAAGGGCATCGACGACGTCGCGCAGCACTTCCTCGCCAAGGAGGGCATCCTCGCCGTCAGGCGGGTGAAGAAGTCCGACATGGAGAAGCTGGCGAAGGCGACCGGCGCCAAGATCGTCTCGAACCTGGCCGATCTGAAGGAGTCCGACCTGGGCGCCTGCGAGGTTGTGGAGGAGCTGAAGGTCGGCGACGACAAGATGGTCTTCGTCGAGGGTTGCAAGGACCCGAGGGCCGTCGCCATCTTCATCCGGGCGGGCCTCGAGCGGATGATCGACGAGGCGGAGCGGGCGATGAACGACGCCCTCTACGTCGTCTCCGACATCGCCGAGCTCGCCAAGATGGTGCCGGGCGGCGGCGCCATAGAGATGGAGCTGTCCAAGGCCGTCAGGTCCTACGCGAGGCAGGTGGGCGGCAGGGAGCAGCTCGCCATCGAGGCCTTCAGCGACGCCCTCGAGGTGGTGCCGAAGACCCTCGCGGAGAACGCCGGCCTCGACGTCCTCGACACCATGGTGGCGCTGAAGGCGGCCCACGAGAAGGAGGACGGCTTCGCCATGGGCGTCAACGTCTACAAGGAGGGCATCATCGACATGCTGGAGCAGGGGGTCGTCGAGCCGATGGCGGTGAAGATGCAGGCCATCAAATCCGCCGTCGAGGTCGCGTCCATGATCCTGCGGATCGATGATGTCGTCGCCGCCAGCTCCCAGAAGGAGGAGGAAGGCCCCGGCGGGGCCGGCGGCATGGGCGAGGAGCCCGACTTCGGCGAGTAGCCATCTCAACCCCTTTTTCTGACCCGGGCCCAGCGTGTCTGGGCCCAGCGCCTTTTTCCTGGAGCAAGGCTTAACCAGAGAGAGCTCCATTTAGGTTCGATCTGATATGTTGAGGACCAACAGGGACAAGCTGGTCAAGGTCTCCGTCATCGGCGAGGTCGTCAGTCCCGTGGTGGGCTCGGCCATCTACAAGGTCTCGGCCGACGGGGAGCCGGTCATCCTGCCCGGGGTCGGCGGCATCACCTACAACATCCGGGTCGGTGACCCCGCCTGCGGGTGGATGGCCGACCACGTGGAGCCGGGGGTGAGCCTTGAGAACCGGGTCTCGGACTCCCGGATGCCGCAGGCCCAGAGCCGGGCGCTGAACGTGCTGAGCTGCATCGGCAACGAGGCGGTGGTGGTGAAGGGGGACGCGAAGGGCGAGAAGGGGGTCGTCGTCGGCAAGCACGGCGGCATAGAGCACGTGATGGTGGACTTCCCGCCCGAGGTCATGGAGAAGCTGGTCATCGAGGACAGGGTGATGGTGAAGGCCTACGGCGTCGGCCTCAAGCTCCTCGACCTACCCGAGGTGAGGGTGTTCAACATGGACCCCGGCTTCCTCGACGCCCTCGACCCGAGGATCGTGGATGGGGAGCTGGAAGTCCCCGTCACCCACCGGGTCCCCGCCGCCATCATGGGCTCCGGCCTGGGCAGGAGCCACGTCGCCTCCGGCGACTACGACATCACCCTCTTCGACGACGAGACCGTAGCCGAGTACGGCCTGGAGGACCTCCGCCTCGGAGACCTCGTCGCCATCATGGACGCGGACAACAGCTACGGCCGCATCTACAGGAAGGGCGCCGTCACCATCGGCATCGTCACCCACAGCAACTGCGTCATTGCGGGCCACGGCCCCGGCGTCACAACCCTCCTCACATCGAAGACAGGCAAGATCAAGCCCATCATCGACGAGAAAGCGAACATAGCCCACATACTGAAGCTGAGGGACGACCTCTAGCCCCTATTTTTCCATCGTGCTCGATGCGGTGGAAAATTTAAATCTAGGCTCTGTGAACTGTCTATAGCTCCTGTGCTCCGGTCGTCTAGTCCGGTCAAGGATACGGGCCTCTCGAGCCTGTGATCCCGGGTTCAAATCCCGGCCGGAGCACCATTTTAGTCATAAACATCTGCTAATAAAGAGGAGCCTTCATCTTGACGGAGTGAATGCCAATTTTTCACCTGGTGATTCATCCTTAGTCTAGGAATCTTTTAATGCTGAAGGCGGCGATAGTTCCTAGTGTCTCGGGGGCGGGGGTTCCCGAGTGGCCAAAGGGGGCAGGCTTAGGACCTGCTGGACAAGTCCTACGTGGGTTCGAATCCCACCCCCCGCACCATTTTACTGGTAATTTTCATTCAGTTTTTCATGGATAATGCAGAGACCATCAAGCGAAGGACGATACGTCTATCCTGTCATTCATGGAGATGGAGACGATAGGAAAGCGCTTGTCGAGAGGCGAAAGTTCGTGATCGAGTACGTGGGGAACCTCCTGCAAGAGGAGAAGGTATATCGCTCGAAAAGTTAATTGGTAATAATTTTTAGCGTTAACTTCGCCTCTCTCATTTTTATATCATTATCGCTGTTAAATAATGCTAGATACGGGTGATCGAGTTGGGCAGGAACAAGAAGTATTCCGGATACAGGGCGTTCCAATACCTAGAGCCTGGCATCGACTACAGGGTATTCAAGCGGCGGAAGGCTGTCCTCGATGAATGGTGGGAGCCCGTTCCGCTGTCGAAGACGGAGGAGGAGCGTTTCGAAGAGATCATCGAGAGGAACATCGTCATCGACCTCCACGCTCACCCCGACATCGGCGTCGCGGACCTCGCCCAGCACAGGGAGGCGAGCAGGGAGGGAAGGAGCTTCCTCGCATACGAGGCCCTCAGCATGTCGGGGCTGGACTGCGTCTTCGACAACCTGATGGACGGCAGCTGCTTTATCAACACGAAGCACGGATGGGACTGGATGGGGACGATCCACGACCTCGGGATGAAGCTCAGCGACATCGCCCATTAGGACTTCGTCATCCACTGCAAGCAGGTCGAGGATATCGTCGAAGCGCATGAGACAGGCAGGCTTGCGTGGGTTGCGGTGCTGGAGTCCGCGTCGTGCATCGAGAACGAGGTCGACCGCATCGACGTCCTCTACGGCCTCGGCGTCCGATCGATGGGCATCTGCTACAGCGAGTCCAACATGCTGGGCTCCGGCCTGAAGGAGCGGGGGGACGGGGGCCTCACCGACTTCGGCTACGACTGCGTCGTCAGGATGAACAAGCTGGGGATGCTCATCGACGTCAGCCACACGAGCGACCAGACGGCTTTGGACACCATCGAGCTGAGCAAGAAGCCCATCATAATCTCCCATAGCGGCGCCCGGGCCCTCACCCCAACAAGCCGCATGTTCCCGGACGAGGTGCTGCAGGCGCTGGGAGAGCGAGGCGGCGTTATAGGCGTGGAGGCGGCGCCGAACCTGACCGCCACCAAGAAGCACCCGTTGCACAGCATCGACTCCTACATGGAGCACATCGAATACTGCATCGACCTCATCGGCATCGACCACGTCGGCTGCGGCCCCGACACCATGTACGGCGACCACGTCGGCCTCTACCTCATCAACCTTGAGCGGCACCAGAAAGAGGGTCTCGGCCACTATCCCCGGCCGGGAGCTGGGGCGTCCCGCTACCTTGGGATAGACATGGACATCGACGCGCTGAGGGCGCTCAAGTATGTGAGGGGGATGGAGAACCCCTCCGAGTGTCTACAGAACGTGGCCCGCTGGATGATCAAACACGGCTACTCCGACGACGAGATCGCGAAGATAATAGGAGGAAACGGCCTGCGGCTACTCAAGGAAGTCTGGTAGCGTAGCACGTTCTCTCTTTTTTCCTCCGGGTTACTCGGTGTCGATCTGGGCGAGGCTGCTCCTGCCTATCGGCTCTGCCTCTTCCTCATGTATTCCTCGTCCGCCTTCCTGCGCGAGAGGGGCATCGTTATGATCTCGTCCACCCGGATGTCGAGGATGTTGGCGCTGTCCTGGGCTTCGACGACGATGGCCATGTCCAGCCCCCGGTGGGAGCCCGCTAGGGAGATGACCCGCTCCCCCGGCGTCAGGAGGCCTGCGTCGGCGGCCTTCGCCACGATCTCGATGTTCACCTTAATCTTCATCATGACCAGCGCTTGGGTCAGGATGCTGAGGGGGGAGGGGCCGAGGCTCTTGCGCCGCCTTATGGAGTTGGTCAGGACGTCTGTGCCGAGACAGACCTCTGCGCCTAGCGCCCTCAGCCTCTCCGCATTCTCGGGTTTGAAGCGCGACTCGCCGGGGACCGGGAACCCGAACTGGTGGCCCACCACGATAACCTTCACGCCTGCTCCCCTGAATCTCTCGGCGGTCCTGACGCCGGATTCCCCGGTGGTGCTGGCGACGACGACCTTCCCTATTCCCAGCTCCCTCGCCGCCCTGAAGGCGAGGTTCACCGTCTCATCGGTGTGCTCTGGGCCGCCCTCCTCGAAATAGACTATCTCCCTCCGAATCAACGCGATCAGCCCTAAAGGAGAGTTGTTTGAGATTTAAGCCTTCACCGCCGACCGACGATACGAGCCTTGGAGCGCCTACTGAACCGTTTTATCGGGCTTGAAAAAAATCGACGGATGGAACTCCAGACGGCTATTCCCCGTCTCTCCGCAGCCGTCGAGGCTACCAGACCATCGGAGCGTAGCCTTCCTTGATGAGGGTGGATATGATCGACCCGACGTACTCCACCTTCAGGCCGAGCCCCTCCAGCTCCTCCGAGATCGCCTCCCGGTCCGAGATGGCCTTGCAGGCGAAGCTCCCGCCGGCGGCGAGCTCCTTCGCCCGGGCCGCGACCTGCTCGTCCTCGACGGCCAGCCTCTCCGAGGGGCCGAAGAAGACGACCTTGACGTCGTCCATCCAGCCTCGTTTTACCGCGTTGCCCGCGTACATCAGGCCAGTGAGGGCCTTCTCCCTATCCCCGGTCGCGATTATAACCAGCAGCTTCGATCCTTTCGTGGTCTCGGTCATGTCACGACCTCAGGCATGCGGGTAGGTTGCCGTGGGATCGGTGGTTCCTCACGCATTCGCAGCGTCTACCCCTCCTCTCGCAGTCGGTGTTCGTGCACAGGCAGTCCCTCTGGTTTAGCTCGATGCTAGGGCAGTCTATCTTCATCACTCTGTCTCACCTTTCGTTGAGTGCATTCGCGAGGCTTTCAGACTGGGGCGTAGTAGCATCTCTTGGGGGAGTGGACCTTCCCCTGCTTCCTCAGAGACTTGATGATCTTGGAGACCTCCTTGCTGTCGATGCCGGTCATCTTCGCCACATCGCCCGGCCTCACGGGCTTCCCCGCCTTCTTCATCGCCTCCAGCACGATCTCTTCGTTATCCGCCATTTTCTTTCGCCCCATCCTTCGAGCCCGACCCCTATTAATGTTGCGAGGCATCGCGGGAAAAGGCAGAAAAGCCCCTGCGTCGATTAAGTGTCAGAGGTTTTCGGGATGACCCGGGAGATCAGAGGTAGGCTCGAAGGGCGGGTGGCCATCGTGACGGGTGCCTCCCGCGGCATCGGCAGAGCCATCGCCCAGGTCTTCGGCCGCGAGGGGGCGAAGGTCGTGGTGAACTATCGCCGGGAGCGGAGGAAGGCCGAGGAGGTCGTCGAGGAGATCAGGGGGTTCGGAGGTGAGGCGCTGCCGTTCCAGGCCGATGTCGGGGACCCCGGCGCCGTAGAGGAGATGGTCGAGGAGTCTGTGGAGGCGTTCGGCGGCGTGGATATCCTGGTGAACAACGCCGGCGTCTCCATGGGCGGCGGGCCCCTGCTGGAGTTCAACGAGGAGGAGTACGACCCCATGTGGAGGGTGAACGTGAAAGGCGTCCTCCACTGCACGCGGGCGGTCGCGCCCCACATGATGGAGCGCCGCTATGGGAAGGTGGTGAACATCGCCTCCATAGCGGGCCTCGGCACCGCCCTCCTGCCGGGGAACATGCTCTACGCCTCGACGAAGGCGGCCGTCATCATCCTGACGAAGCGCCTCGCCCTGGAGCTCGGCCAGTACGGCATCAACGTGAACGCCGTCGCCCCCGGCCTGATACGGACGGAGATGGGCATGGGCTACCAGCGCGCCGCCGAGCAGGCCCAGCGCCTGAGGTACTTCGAGGAGAAGAGCATCCTCCGCCGCATCGGCGAGCCGGAGGAGGTCGCCAACGTCGCCCTCTTCCTCGCCTCCGATGAGGCCAGCTTCATCACCGGCCAGGTGATAACGGTCGACGGCGGCCGCATAGACTTCATCACTCACTCCCTCTAGCCAAGACCTGCCACAGCATCCAGATAGTCAATGGAGAGCCGAGCCGGCGTCAGAGGCTCGTCTGGCCGCGTCTCCCTCTCGAAGACGACCACAATTAGGGAGGAGGCCGACCGGGTTACTCCTTGCTCTTGACCAGCCACTCCAGGGCGAGGGCCTGGGCGTGGGCCTTCGCCAGGAGGTCCCTCACCGTCTCGGGCGCGGCATAGCCCGCCTCCAGGGCGACCTGCCTCGCGTTCTGCGCCGCCAGCGCCAGGAGCGCCGGCACGGTCTGCGGCGTCGGGTAGGCCGCCTTCAGCGCCACCTGGAAGGCGTCGGCGTAGGCCTTCGTCAGCTGATCCCTGTAGGTGTCTAGGTCGAGGATGAGCTCCTCCCGGGGGATGATGGTCCCCCTCTCGTAGACCGCCTTGATCTCGAGGCCCATCTCCGCCGCCCTTATCCCCATGCGGGTGAGGATGTCCGCAAGGTCCGGGGTGATCACGTCGCCGGGCTTGGCGACCTCCGTGTCGTTCACGACCCAGATGTTGCCCCCCTCGATGCGGGTTCGGACGCCGAGGGCACCGAACTTGCTGAGGATGGGCCCCGGCGACAGCCCCGTGTTCCCCGCTGGGATGACGATGGTGCTGAGGGCTATGTCCCCCGGCTTGGCGAAGACCTTCACCTTGTTCCGGTGGAGCATCATCGCCAGCTTGAAGGGGTTGCCGTTGGAGAAGATGAAGAGGTTCTGCCCCGCGATCCTATTGAGGAACTCCTCCACGCCCGGGAGGTCCGCCTTCTCCATCGCGATCCTCATCAGGGTGTTCTTGACGCACTTGACGGCGATCTGGCCCCGGAGCTGCCTCCGCAGGTCCTGGAGCATCATGCTCCCCACCTTGTGGAGGTCCGCGGCGCCGATGATCTCGTACTGCTTCAGAAGCTCGATGGTGGACTCGACGATCCTGATCTTCTCCTCCGAGACCCGCGACACCATTCCCACCTCACAGGAGCCTCACGGCGGGCCCCATCGTCAGCTTCAGGTAGACCGACCTGATGTTCGCCATGCCCCGCTTCAGCGCCCCCGCCAGGGCGGAGAGGACCGCCTCCACGTTCTCCGCGATCTTCTCGTCGTCCATCCCCTCCTTGCCGACGATGCAGTGGACGAGGGGCCTGTCCCGGCTGCGGAGGACGACGACCCTCCTCTGCCGCTCGATGATGGCGTCGATGGGGGCCTGCGGCGGGACCGGCGTGGGCATCTTCCCCCTCGGGCCGAGGATGGGGCCGACGACGCGGCCGACCGTCGGCATGAGCGGCGCCTCCGCGATGAAGACGTCGAACTCCTGCAGCCGCCTCTTGGCCGCCTTCTTGTCGTTGGCCATCTCCTGGAGCTCGGGGGGCTCTATCACCCCGTCGGCTCCTGCCCTGCGGGCCCTGAGGGCGAGGTCGCCGGAGGCGAAGACCAGCACCCTCTGGCTCCCGACGCCGTTGGGCAGCTGGACGCGCAGGTTGACCCTGTTCTCAGGCCTCCTCATGTCGAGCTCCCTCAGGTTCAACGTCAGATCTATCGACTGCTCGAACCCCCTCTCGGGGGCCGCCTCCCTCGCCTTCCTGAGGGCGTCGATGATCTTTTCCCTGGGGATCGACATTCCTGAGCCTCCTTCTTCTCACACGAGACGGAATATAAAACTTTATGCTGCCTCCGCGAGCCTGTCGTCGTACTCGCCCGCCTCGATGAGGGCCTGGACCTCCTTCGCCGGCTTGCCGTCGACCGTGACCCCCATGCTGAGGCAGCTGCCGAGGACCTCCTTCACCGCCGCCTTCAGCGACGCCGCCAGCAGTCCCCCCCTCTTCCGCCTCGCGATGTCCACCAGCTGGTCGAAGGAGAGGTCGCCGACGTAGTCGGTGTTCGGCGTCGGGGAGCCCTTGGCGATGCCGAGGGCCTGGGTCACGAGGGCGTAGGTGGAGAGCATGCCGACCTTGACGGTGAACTCCTTCGTGTCGGTGTCGAGGGTGACCTCCACCGGCACCTTGGTCCCCTTGTACTCGGCGGTCAGCTCGTTGATCTTGTTGACGACGGCCATGATGTTGACGCCGAGGGGGCCCAGCGCCGGGCCGATGGGCGGCCCGCCCGTCGCCTCGCCGCCGCTGACGATGAAGTTGAACGTCTTCTGAACCATCTCTGACTAGACTCCTTTCACCTCTCGGACGTAGTCCGCGTGGACGGTGATGGGGAGGGTGAAGCTCGCCTCCAGGATCTCGATGGTCACCTCCTCCTTCGCCTCGTCCACCCTCATCACCTTCGCCCGCATCCCCTTGAAGGGACCGGCGACCACCTCGACGAGAGCCCCGACCTCAAGCCCCTCGACGACGGGCCTCGTCACGAGGTAGTGCTCCACCTCACCGGGGTCGACCATCCCCGGGACCCGCTCCCGGGTGTGCTTCATCCCCCGGATGAGCTCCTCCACGCTGTGGGGCGTCGCGGTCTCCACGATGATATAGCCCTTCAACTCGGCCGGGGCGAGGATAGCGGCTATCGGAATCCCCTCAACCTTCGCCTTGTCGGCGAGCATCTGGGCCACGTTCCGCTCCTGCCCCACGGTGACCTTGACCGCGTAGAGGGCTGTCTTCGGCTTCTCCTCGGACAAATGGACCACGCCCGATGTTACCGTAAGAGAACTCTCACGGAGATATTAATATTACTCAACGCCTCCGAGCGAAGGGTTTTAATAAAAACGGCGGGAGATAATGCTGATGCCCGGAGGCTGCAGGGTTGGATCAGCGGATATTCCTCGACTTCGAGTACGTCTTCGCCATCTCCGTCGCCGTCGTCCTCCTCCTCATGTACCTGTTCTACGTCAAATATCCGTACGACGCGGAGCCGGAGGTGGACGAGAAGGGGCGGGAGGCGGAGGGTTCGGCGCCCATCAGTTCCCGGGAGTAGTTCTCGGCTTCTCCTATCTTGTTGTGTTCGATTGTGGGATGCGCCGCTCTAGCCGGGTCTGGATAGGGTGACGGAGACGAGCCTGATGAGGTAACCGATGCCGCCGAGGAGGGCGATGCCGAAGAAGCATATCTTGACGCTGAGCCAGAAGGTCTTCCAGTCGGGCTTGGATAGGGTCCTGAGGAGGCGGGACGCCGACTGGAAGAAGCTGGAGAGCCCCATGGTGACGCTCCTATCGGGGGAAGCGGTCCTTAAATCCTTTACGCCGCGGGGAGGATCTTGTCGGCGAACCATTCGGCGTCGAAGGGCTGGAGGTCGTCGTAGCCCTGTCCGGTGCCGACGTAGATGATGGGCTTCCCGGTGAGGTATGAGACGCTGAGGCTCGAGCCCCCCTTGGCGTCGGCGTCCACCTTCGTCAGGATGGCGGCGTCGAAGCCGATGTGGGCGTTGAAGGTCTCGGCCTGCTCCGTCGCGTCGTTGCCTATGAGGGCGTCCACCACCATCACCGTGAGGTCCGGCTGGACCACCCGCTTGATCTTCCTCAGCTCGTCCATCAGGTTTCGGTTCGTCTGCATCCGCCCCGCTGTGTCGATGAGGACGGCGTCGATGCCCCGCGCCTCGGCGTGCCTCACCGCGTCGAAGCTCACCGCGGCCGGGTCGGCGCCGTACCTGTGCTTGATGACGCGGACGCCGAGCCTGCGGGCGTGCTCCTCGAGCTGTTCGATGGCTCCAGCCCGGTAGGTGTCGCCCGAGGCGAGGACCACCTTGTAGCCGCGGTCGAGGAGGAGCTTCGCAACCTTCGCGATGGTCGTCGTCTTCCCGGTGCCGTTGATGCCGACGAAGAGCACCACCAGCGGCTTCCCCGCGGCCCTCCGCTCAGCCGCCAGTTGGAGGAGGTCCACCGCGTCTCGGGTCGCCATAACCGATTCGATGGAGGCGCGGAGGGCATCCCTCACAAGCGCGGCCTTGTCTCCGAAGCGGGGCGCGGCCTCCCCTTTCAGCCGCTCCCTCAGCTCGGCGCAGATCTTCTCGGCGACCTCGACGGCGACATCGTTGGCTATGAGCTGGAGCTGGAGCTCCCAGAGGAGGGGGTCGAGATCCTTATCGGTGAGCTCGCTCTTGGAGATCCTCTCGACGACGCCGCGCAGTCCCTGCTTGAGCTTCTCAAACACCTGCCGCTTCCCCTCGGAGCTCGGCGCTCAGCCTGTTGATCCCATCCTGATGGGCCTGCATCTGGCCGAGGATCTGCTCAAGCTGCTGCTGGACCGACTGACCCGCCCTCTCCACCTCGGCGAGGCGGGCTGAGACGTCCTCCAGCGCCCCGTCGAGGTCCATCTCCACGGAGACGTCGGCGCCGATGCCGACGATGACCTTGCTCAGATCCCCCAGGTTCGCGTTGACGAAGGTGCCGCCGCCCATAGGGACGAGGATGGGCGCCCCCGCCTCCAGATCCTTCAGCGCCTTGAGGGAGGACTCGGCCACCTGCAGGTCTGCCATCGCCGATCTCAACAGCTCGAGCCTCTGCTGGAGCACCTCCGCCGAGCCCTGCATCAGCCGCAGCTCGGTGACGAGCCTTCGGAGCTGGTCCTCCTTGCTGGGGGTGCTCACCGCTCCGCCCCTTCCTCCGCCGGCTCCGCGCCCTCCTCCAGCTCCTCCACTCCCAGGATCTTGATCTGGTGGCGCTTGGCGCGGTGGCGGCTCCCCATCTCGGCGTAGATCCGCTCCACGGCGTGCTCCT
>QMXQ01000029.1 GCA_003662205.1 Candidatus Bathyarchaeota archaeon | reverse complement strand
CGGAAAACCCAAAACACCTGTGGTCTCAGCCGATTCGAAGGCCTCCTTGAAACCCTGCTGGCGCTTGGGGATCTACATGCCGAGGTGATATCCTCCCTGACGCCTTCAGGCGTTCTCCTTTTCGATCTCCTCTCGGATCTCCCTCATGTAGTCGTCTATCCGCTTGTTCAGGATGTTGTACGTCTCCTCGTTGATCATACCATCCTTGAACTCGTCCAAGGCCTCGCCCTTGAGCCTCTGGAGCTCGGCCTCGCCCGTGTCGGCGTCAAGCATCCTCGCTTCGTCGACCTCGTCTTGAGCCACCCTGATCAGATGAGCGACGTAGAGGCGATGGGTTTTGTAAACCTTGACGGCGTCGAGGCACACGTGGGAGTTGTGTGCGATTTCAAGCCCGATCCTGCCCCAGAGCAAGGGAGCTTCTTCATCGATGTAGCTCAGCCTCAAGACGTCATCGACGTAGACCTCGATGCTGTCTCCCACGCAGGCTATCTTAAGGGTGTACCACCTGTTTAGGCCAAGAACCACTTGTTCAACTTCGCTTCGCGGATAAATCGTTTCGCTAAGCAGGTTTTTACGGCTAGTCCTCCCTCTTGTACACGATCTTTCCGCCCACTATCGTCATGTCGACGGGGATGTCGATGAGGGTCTCCGGCGGCGCGGTGAGGATGTCTCTCCCCAGAACCACCATGTCGGCGAGCTTCCCGACCTCTATGGAGCCCAGCGAGTCCTCATCGAAGGAGTGGTAGGCGGCGTTGATCGTGTAGAGCTTGAGGGCGTCCATCACCGAGATCCTCTGACTCTGCCCGATGGGCCTCCCGCTTCTCGTCACCCTGTTGACGAGGGCGTGGATCCCCATCAGCGGCGGGAAGGGGGAGGCGCTGTGGTCGGAGTGGGCCGCAACCTTGACCCCCGCGTCCAGGAACCATCGGGCCGCGAACATGCGCTCAAGGCGCTCCTCCCCGAAGGCGGGTATGAGCTTGTCGCCGTGATAGTATGGATAGGCGCCGAATATGGTGGGGAGCATGCCGAGCTCCTTGATCCTCGCCACGAGCTCCGGGTTGACGACGGTGCAGTGGATGATCCTGTTCCGGGGATCCTCCCTTGGGTGCTTCTCCTGGGCCTCCTCCATCATGTCGAGGTACATGCCGATGGCCCTGTCGCCGTTGGCGTGAGCCGAGATGCGATAGCCAGCCCCATAGGCCTCCATGATGGTCTTCCGGGCGATCTCCTCGGTCGTCGCCATGACCCCGTAGAAGTCGGGTCTATGATGATAAGGCTCGGAGACGGCGGCTGTCCTGGCGGAAATGGCCCCGTCGAAGAACATCTTCAACCCGCAGACCCTGGCCCAATCGTCGCCCAGCCCCCGGTATACGCCCAGTTTCTCAAGCTCGGGGAAGAGCTCTATGCGGATGTCCATCCGGACCCTTATGGGGAGTTCGCCGCGGTTCTTAAGGTCGAGGACCGCCCTAATCTGGAAGCTGTCAACCATATCGTAGACGCATGTGAGGCCCACCGCGGCGTTCGCCATCAGTATCCGCCTCGCCCCCTCGGCGGCCTCCTCTCGGGTCGGCTCCCTGCCATAGTATCCGCCGGGCATGATGACCTCCCTCGCCTTCTCGTGGAGGCCGCCCGTCAGCTCCCCCGTCTTGGGGTCCCTCTCGAACACGCCTCCCACCGGGTCCGGGGTGTCCTTCGTGACGCACGCCCTCTCGAAGGCCCTGCTGTTGGCTATGGAGAAGTGGCCCCCTACGGTGGAGATGATCACGGGGTGATCGGGAGCCGCCTCATCGAGCTCCCACCTATTGGGGTGGCGCTTCTCCGCGAGCTTGGAGTCGTCCTCCTTGACGCCCACGATCCACTCGCCCTTCGGCGTTGTCCTGGCCTTCTCCGCGATCCTCGCCTTGATGTCGGCGATGGACCAGACGCCGGCCTCTTCGCTGAGGTCTAGGATTCCCATCGCCATGCCTGCTCCCGTGCTGGTCATATGGCAGTGAGAGTCTATCAATCCGGGTATCACCGTCCTCCCCTCAAGGTCGATCACCTCCGTCTCCTCGCCGACCAGCTCTCTGACCTCTTCGTTGGCCCCAACCGCGAGTATCCTGCCGAACTTGACTGCCACAGCCTCCGCTATGGAATCGTCATTATCCACCGTCACAATCTTACCATTAAGAAGCACAATATCAGCGAACAATCTGAAACCTCAAAAGGCTGAACGATAGATAAGCCCCCCAGAACTTTAAAAGATTTGAGAGCCGACTGACGACACATTAATTCGCCTTATAGGATCAACTCATTAATCTATTCAACTAACTTGATCGAGAGGAGAGAAGTTTGTCTTACATATATCAAAGGCGGAAGTGGGAGAGGCCCATCAGAGAATGCTGCATAGCTGAACATGGGATTGTGGCGGCGAAGCATCCCCTCATCGGCAAAGCAGGGGTCGACATAATGAGGAAGGGGGGAAACGCCGTCGACGCCGCCGTGGCGGCAGCCTTCGTGGACTGCGTCGTCGAGCCCGCCATGAACGGCATCGGCGGGGAGGGGATCATGGCCATCCACACGGCCGACGGGAAGAACACCATCATAGACTACGTGGGGCGGCCGTCGAAGAACTGCACTCCGGACATGTACGAGCTCCTCGACGAAGTGGAGCCCGGATGGATGGGGTGGAGACGGGTCAAGGACGACACCAACATCGTGGGCCACAAGGCCGCCACCGTCCCGGGCACGGTGGCCGGCCTCTGCAAGGCCCTGGAGCTCCACGGGACGATGGAGCTGAAGGAGGTTCTCGAGCCTGCCATAAGGATCGCGGAGGAGGGATTCATCGTCGGATGGTGGACTGTCTCCCACATCGTGAGGACGATGGAGACCTTCTCGAAGTTCCCCGAGTGGAGGAGGATCTTCCTGAAGGACGGGAGGTACCCGCCGAAGCCCTATCACCACTCCCTCCGCAGAAACCCCGACCGCCTCGTCAACAGGGACCACGCGAGATCGCTCAGGCTCATCGCGGAGGAGGGGCCCGACGCCTTCTACAAGGGCGAGATCGCTGATGCCATAGCCAGGGAGATGGCCGAGAACGACGGCCTCATCACCTTAGAGGACCTAGCCATGTACGAGCCCATCGTCCTGGATCCGACTCCTGGCTCATACCGGGGCTATGACGTGATCTACGACCCGAGCCACGCTGGGACCACCCTCATGGAGATGCTCAACATCCTAGAGGGGTTCGACCTCGCCGGATACGGCTTCGGGTCTCTGGAGCACCTCCACGTGGTGGCTGAGGCCATAGGCCTCGCGTACGCCGACAGGTTCGAGTATATGGGAGACCCCGGATTTGTCAAGGTACCTCGGACGGGGCTCGTCTCAAAGGAGTACGCCAAGACGCTGCAGAGGAGGATAAGCTTCGAGAAGGCCCTCGAGATAGAGCCCGGGGACCCGTGGCCCTACGAGGAGTGCACCACCGCCCTCACGGTCGTCGACGAGGAGAAGAACGCCGTCGCCATCAATCAGACCCTGGTCAACGCCTTCGGCTGCGGGGTGGTCGTCCCCGGGACGGGCATCGTCTTGAATAACGCCATGTACGGGCTCAACCCGGAGCCGGGCCACGCAAACTCCATCTCGGGCAGGAAGAGGCGGATACAGAACGTCTGCCCAACCATCCTACTCCGGGATGGGGAGGCCTTCATGGCCGTCGGCGCTCCGGGCGGGAGGGCGATACAGACGTCCATCCTCCAGACCATCGTCCATGTCATCGACTTCGGAATGGACATACAGTCAGCCATCGAGGCGCCGAGGATCACCAGGGAGGTTGGCGAGATACAGATGGACAGCCGATTCCCCGAACGGGTTTGTGACAGGCTCGTGGAGATGGGCCACCAGGTCGCCTACATAGATAAAGAGATAGGCAACTGGGCCAGGCCCGTCGGCATCGTCATCGACCCGGAGAGGAATCTACTCTACGGCGGCGTGGAATGGCATTTCCTAGGATTCGAATCAGAGGCAATCGGCTATTAAACTCTCTTTTTAGTTAAATATTGAGTAAGGATAACATCGTGATTCGGGAGAATCAGACTCCTAGAGTGATGTACTAATGTGTTTCAGCATATTGAATTTGTCGGCATCTTCGTACATTTTTGCACCGTGGAATGCCAAGTAGGCTCTTCTCACGCGGCTACTTGAGAGACGCCCGTATATCTCTTCTATCTCACCGTTGCTGAATGGATTCAGTCCTCCACTTCTCCCGAATAGGCGGGAGTAGAGGAGGTCTCCAGATTCCGGCAGGTCTTCTCTAGTCAGGTCCACGACTCTAGCTATGTTCAGGTCCGCCATCATGTCGTGAAGTTTCGCTGGGATGGCCCTGCCCCTTGGTCTCCTCACCTCCCAGGCAAGCCTAACTCCGGGAGGCGTCAAGTTCTGGAGCGTAGTTCCGATGCTCTCGATAGCCTCATCATCGAACGTCATCCAAGCAGGAGTCTGGAGGACGAGTATGTCCGACCTGAGCAACCTGCAGACCTGGAACATGCGCTCCAGGGACTGGAAGGTCTGCTCCACCGGCCTGAGACCGTTGACGTGGGTGGCGTCACGGTGGCATTTGACGGAGAAGGTGAAGTCCTTGGGGACGCGGCGCCTCCAGGAGCGGACCGTCGAGAACCTTGGATAGTGGTAGAAGGTGGTGTTAACCTCGACGAAGCTGAAGAGCCTAGAGTAGGCCTTGAGCTTGTCCTCTGCGTCGGTGGGAAGGTAGGCCCAGCCACCCGTGCCCACGTAGACCTCCAAGACCCATTCAACCAGTACTATCCTCCTCTGAGGCCACTTTTATTAGAGCCGCCCGGAGAACGCCTTTTCACCCATTTTCGCTGTGCCCTCCCTCCTCTCGGGAGATGCGTCCGGTTTATATGCGGGGCCAGAGGAGCCGCGCGCGGGGAAGACGTGTGGCTGTGCTCTTAGAGCCGGGCGTCCTTGAGGGCGTCGCCAGGACGACCATAGCGAAGCTAAGGAGGGCGGGGTACATCACCCTTGAATCGGTGGCCGCGACCCCGGTGAGGGAGCTGGTGGAGCGGACGGGCATGGGGGAGCCCACCGCCGTGAAGGTGAGCCACCTCGCCCGGATGATGGTTGACCCCGGGTTCGTCCCGGCCAGGGAGGTACTTGAACGGAGGAAGGACATGATGAGGTGCACCACCGGCTCCTCGAGGCTGGACGGCATCCTCGGCGGCGGCGTCGAGACCGGCGCCATCACCGAGCTCATCGGCGAGTTCGGCTCAGGCAAGACCCAGATATGCATGACGCTGAGCGTCACAGCGCAGCAGCCGCCCGAGGAGGGAGGCCTCGGCGGCAGGGTCGCCGTCATCGACACCGAGAACACGTTCCTCCCAGAGCGCGTCGTCCAGATCGCGGAGAGCAGGGGCATCGACGCGGAGAAGGTTCTGAACGGGCTTCTGGTCGCCCGCTGCTACAACACCGACCACCTCGTCATCCTCATCGACAGCCTCTCCAGGCTCGTGGAGGAGCAGAGGGTCCGGCTGGTCATCGTGGACAGCATGATCGGCCACTTCAGGGGCGAGTACATCGGCAGGGAGAACCTGGCGCCCCGGCAGCAGAAGCTGGGAAGCTGCCTCAGCAGGCTCCTCAGGCTGGCGGAGACCTCGAACATCGCCGTCGTCGTCACCAACCAGGTGCAGGCGACCCCCAACGTGAACTACGGCGACCCGAACAAGCCGACGGGCGGACACGTGATGGGCCACGCCTGCACCCACAGGGTCTACCTCAGGAAGGGGAAGGCGAACACCCGGCTGGCCCGGGTCATCGACTCCCCAAGCCTGCCCGAGGTGAGGGTCCGGTTCGCCATCACGGAGAAGGGCGTAGAGGACGCCGAGGAAGAGTAGAAGGCCCGGCGGAGGCATGAGATGTCGGGGTTCACGCGCGGCCTAGACCGGTTCCTCTCCAGCCTCGGAGAGGACGCCCTGTCCACGGGCTGCGACAGGCTCGACCTCCTCCTCGGAGGCCTCCGGCCCGGCAGGCTCTACCTGGTCTACGGCGACCCTGACCCCGTGGAGGAGCTACTCATCCACATCCTCGTCGAGAGCCTGAGGGCCGGGGGCAGGGCGGCGTACATGCTCTGCGGCAACTACCGGGTGGAGAAGACCCTGCTCAACGTCGAGGGCCTAGTCAGGCTGCTGGAGGAGTCGGGGCTGGCGGCCGAAGACGCTTTGAAGCGGGTCTACGTCCTCTGCGCCTTCTCCGCCGACCAGCAGGCGGGCCTCATCGACGAGATCTCGGACCTCTTGGCGCGTGACCCCGAGGTCCGCCTCGTCTTGGTCAGGGACATAGCGAAGCTGGTCACGGACGACGCGAGGAGCCGGAGCCGCGCCGCGCGGAGCCAGGAGCTTCAGGGTGCGGCCCTCCGCTTGAAGCAGGCGTGCGCCGAGAGGAATGTTCCGCTGGTGGTCTCATGCCGAAGCCGCCGGGGAAGGGGGCTTCTGCCGATGCCGGAGGGCGGGGAGTTCCTCCGACACCTGGCGAACGTGATCCTCTACCTCCACCGGAGCGGGAGGGGCGCCGCGTACGTGAGGGCGCACCTGCTGAAGCACCCGGCGCAGGTTCCCCGCACCGTCGAGTACAGCCTGAGGAGGGATGTGGAAGTGGGTAGGTCTACTCCGCCGTTCAGAGTCTCCTTCGAGGAGACCGTGGCGCGCCTCAGGAAGGAGTTCCAGAAGGCCCTGGTGGACCGGGACAGGCGGGAGGCCTTCGAGGCTCTGGTTGAAGCGTGGTCGAGTGAGCTGGGGGCGATGAGCTACGCCGAGTCCCTGACGCTCTTCGACCTGATGCTGCTGGCGGCTGTGGTGGACAACAGGAGCCTGATCGCCCGGCTGATGAAGGGGTTTGATGACCTCAGGGCCGAGATGGGGCGGCTGAGGGAACGGGACGCGGAAGGCTGAGCCGATGCAGAATGAGGGGTGGCTCCTAGATGTCTCCATCGATGGCGGCGACATGGTTCTCTGGCTGAAGACCGTGGCGGGCGAGGTTGTGGAGATTCGGGAGCGGTACAGGCCGAGGTTCCACGTGGCTCCGAAACGTGGTGTGAATATTGAGGAGCTTACGGCGCGGCTGGAGGAGCATCCGTCCGTCTACGCCGTCGAGGCCACGCGCAGATTCGCATCTCTGCGACGTCGGAGGCTGATTGATGTCGTCCGCGTGACTGTAGAGAGTGTCGAAGACCTCCCCAAGGTCGAATCCTTTGTGAGGGGCCTCAAGGAGGCCGGGAGTCTCTATGATGTAGATCTGAGGCCGGTTCAGTGGTATCTGTTCCGGAGAGGCGTCGCCCCGTCGGACCGTGTTCTCTGGACAGGGGTGAATGGGCGGCTGGAGGAGATCAGGGCTGTGGATGATGGTTTGGCGCTGGAGCCTCCGCCCTTCAAGCCCCTCATCTTCAGCGTCGATCAGGGCGACAGGATCACCGTTTACGACGGGGAGTTCAAGACTAGTTGCGTGCTGGAGGGAGGTGAGGCCACGGCTCTCTCCCGATTCGAGGAGATTGTCGAGGAGCGGGACCCTGACCTACTCGTCGCTGAGAGCGTGAGCGGAACAGTGAGAGGCCTTCTCGACAGGGCGAAGGCTCTGGGATTTGATCTGTGTCTCGGGCGTGGAGGCGGCGGGGCTCCGTCTGGTCGGGTTCTGCTGGAGCTTAAGACCTTCAGGGAGGTGGGTCTCGCCGGGCTGGTGGAGAAGGCCCGGTTCACCCTTGCGCCCTTAGGGATGTGTGCGGACTGGCCTGCGGGGAAGACCATCGACAGCCGCCAGTGCTACGAAGCCTGGAGGCTCGGAGTCCTGATACCCGAGTCGAGGGGTGGCTACGGCTACGTCTCGACGGCCTGGGACCTCGCCCGCCGGGACCGGGGCGGCTTGATACTGTCTCCGCGGGTGGGGTTGCATGAGAACGTGGGCTGCCTCGACTTCGAGTCCATGTTTCCGAACATCATCGTCAGGAGGAATGTCAGCTACGAGACAGTGGGGCCGGAGGGCGTGGATCAGAGCCGCCCCGGGTTCCTCGGCGGCTTCACACGGCGGTTCCTAGAGCGCCGTCTCTACTTCAAGCATCTCAGGAGCCGGTTCCCCGTCGGAAGCAGGGAATGGGTGTGGTGTGAGCAGAGGCAGCTAGCCTTGAAGCTGGTTCTCGTCTGCATCTATGGGTATAGCGGCTGCTTCGCGAACCGGTTTGGGAACGTCCGGGTCTTCCAGGAGATAAACCGGGTCGCCCGGCGGGTCCTCGTCCAAGCCATGAACATCGCCTTGGAGCGGGGCTTCGAGGTGATCTACGGGAACTCGGACTCGCTCTTCGTGAAGAAGCTAGGCGCCGCTCGCTGGGATTATGAGGAGCTTGCCGGGGAGATTGCGACGGCGACGGGGCTGCCCATCAGGCTTGACCGGCACTTCAGGTTCCTCGTCTTGCTGTCGAAGGCCTCGGACCCGAGGACGCAGGCGGCCAACCACTACTATGGGAAGCTGATGGACGGCAGCCTCTTTTGTCGAGGGATGGAGCTGCGAAGGCATGATACGCCGCCGTTCATTAAACGGCTTCAGATGCGGGGGATGAAAGTGCTCTTTGACGCCGAGTCCGCCGAGGAGGTCATGGATAGGCAGCTTCCCAAGGTTCAGAAGCTCGTCGAAAAAGCCTGCGGGGAGATCATCCGCGGCGAGGTGGAGGCTGAGGAGCTTGTCATATCGAAGATGCTCAGGCGGCGCCCCTCGGAGTATGCATCCAAACAGCCTCACGTTGTGGCGGCTGAACTCGGAGCCGAGGACAACGTGATCAAGTATCTCTTCACGGACGCTGGTCGCGTGAATCCTTACATGAGAGTCATGCCCGTTTCTCTGCTTAACGGCTGCCATCATGGCTATGACCGGAAAAAGTACGCGGAGCTTGTAAGGAGGGCAGCCGAGAACCTTCTCAGGCCAATCTTATGAGATATGAGTTGACACTCTCCTCGGCTGAAGCCGGGGGATCCTCGGGTCTCTCTGCCTCGTGCGTCCAAGAACGCTTCGGCTTCCCGGAGCCCGGGTCTCAGCCATCCGAATCGCCGGCTTCGCCGGAGAGCCTCCAGCCCTCGGGCCGTGTCAATGCGGCCCCGTCCCCCAAGCACTGCTCGGAGAACCTCTGGCGCGCCTGGACCGGGCTTCACGCATGCCCTTGCGACCTTCGACGGCGTCTCGCGGATGCCTTCTCCACCGGAGCCCACACCCACGCCGTCCATCTTGCCCAGGGGAGGCTCAGCGTTGAGAGAATATAAGTTCAACGGCGATTCATCCCCGCAACTGAAGTCGAGGGCTTTACCGCCGAGTTCTTCTGTAAGAGGGGAAGTCTATTCGGGGGCAAGTCAGTGCTCCGCTATCTTCTCTTTGATCTCGTCGGGGAGGGCGTTGTAGGCGTTTCGCATCTCGTTCCAGTCTAGCATCTCCCACCACTCAGGCTTCTCGATGATGAGGGAGTCGTTCCCTATCTCGATCTTCACCAGGTCGTCGTCCTCGAAGGGGAAGCCGGGGCTTCGCACGACACTTGCCGGGATGTTGAGCCTGGCCCCCGACTTCTCAAAGAACTTGATGCGGGTGACCGCAACCACACTCCCATATTTCTGTATAGGCGTCTGAGGGCGTGAACTCCGAAAGGGCCTTCACAACCCTCTTCCCGCTACTCTTCTCCGCCAGATAGATTGAAGAGATGAAAAGGTCTTCAACCAGTTCCGCTTAGCCTATGCTGGTGCT
Source organism: Candidatus Bathyarchaeota archaeon (assembly GCA_003662205.1). Classification (GTDB taxonomy): domain Archaea; phylum Thermoproteota; class Bathyarchaeia; order TCS64; family TCS64; genus B46-G15. The sequence continues at coordinate 1,770 of QMXQ01000029.1, read as the reverse complement.
TTCCTCGAACTGCAGGAGCTCGAGGAGAGTTATAGGCCGAAGGCTATAATGAGTTCTTCTGGAACAGGCCGCCATCTCGACGGGCATTGCGAATCTCTTCGACAGAATTTGGGGCTTGGTGCGCCGCACGCGGGTGTTCCTACCATAGGAGTTTCCACGGGAGCTCGTTGAGGAGTATGGGGTCGCCGTCGGTGACGAGGACGATGTCCTCGATGTGGCTTCTCATGTTCATCTTCGGGTCGACGTGCTGCGGCTCGAAGGTGAGGGTCATCCCCGCCTCCAGGGGTTGGTTGTCGGTCTCGATGGGGCCGAAGCTGGGAGCATATGGCATAGTGTAGTCGTGGACGTCCAAGCCTATCTGGTGTCCACATCGGACCAGCGGCTCGAAGCCGTACTCGCGGTTTACCTCGCTGGCTCTCTCCAGGACCTCGTTGCCAGTTATCCCAGACCTGATGGCCTTAATCGACTCGGTGTGGGCTGCTACAGCCCTCTCCAGATAGTCCCTCACGTCGGCGTCTAGGGTCATCGGCCAGGTCCGGCCCATGTCGGAACAGTAGCCCGTCTCCACCCTGCACCCGACGTCTACGAGGAGCATGTCGTCGTGCTTGACAAGGCCTGGAGGCCTAGGGGGTCCCCGACCAAAGCGGATGGTGGAGTCGAAGCTAGACTCGTAGGCGCCCTTCTCGATCATGGCGGCGTCCAGCCTCTTCTTCAGCGTCCAAGTGTGCATCCCGGGCCTGGCTGCCTGCACCAGCTCCATTACGGCCTCCTCCGTGATGTAGATGGCACGCCTCATCTCGGCGATCTCGAACTCGTCCTTGATTGATCGGAGCTTGAAGACGTGGTCAGAGATATCCCGATCAGGCGTCAGACATATCCCCATGGCGCGGCCGAGCTGGAGGGCGAACTGGGCGCTCATGGTTGAGAGGTCGAAGCATACCTTGTCGAGATCGCTGGCGGCGAGGGCCTCCCTCACCCCCCTGATGTGGTGGCCCTTCTCCTGCCTCACGGCTATGACCTCATCGTAGAGGCCGCTCTCCCTCATGCGCGCCGCCCCCCAGTGGGGCATCACTACCGTGGATCCGCCGTCCACGTTAAGGACCAACGCGCAGTGCTCCTCTCCCAGCCCCCACCGACCCGCTACGTAGACGAAGTTCGAGGGGTTCTGTCCGATGACCTCGTTCACGAAGACGACGGTGTCGAAGCCGCGCCGCTCCACCTCAGCGAGGATGGCTTCCGTCCTACGTTTCATCGACTCCTCATAATTCACAACATCACCATCCACAATTCACCCTTCTCAGAGAAGAAATATTAGAGCTTGAGTAGCTTCTTCAGATTTCTGGTTGCGGCGCGTCCTACCTCTTCCCTGGTCAGGCCCTTCACTTCAGCTGCCTTCTCCGCCACCTCCAGCACGCGTGTGGGGTCGCTCGAGTCGGTCTCGGTCAGGATCCAGTCGAGCGGGACCTGCCTGATGGCCTCCATGAGCACCTCGTTCTTCTCTCGAGTGACACTCCTTCCGATAGAGAGGTAGACCCCCATCTCCACCGCCCTCACCACGTACTCGGCGTCCTTCGCGAAGCCGTGGATGGCGGCGCCCACCTCAACTACGCCCTCCTCCTCGAGGATCTCGAGCAACTCCAGGCCCGGGGTACGGTCATGGACGATCACAGGAAGCCCCAGCTCCCGAGCGAGGCCAAGCTGACCTCTTAACGCCGCCCTCTGCACCTCCGGGTCAATGATCTCATCTGTCCGCACCCAGTCAGGAGTCAT
>QMXQ01000028.1 GCA_003662205.1 Candidatus Bathyarchaeota archaeon | reverse complement strand
CCTTTATATGTTCCTGGTTTCAGTTAGCTGAGTGGAGGAGAAGGATGTGGTTAGGATCGTTATACCTGTCGCCGATGAGCGGGGCGAGCGCCTCTCGGGGCACTTCGGTAGGGCACCCTACTTCGCGTGGTATGAGCTGAAGGAAGGGGCGATTGTGGACAGGGGGCTTGTCCCCAATGATAGCGAGCACTTCGGGGGCACGGGTCTCCCGCCGGATCGCATCCTGCAGCTTGGGCCTGACGCGGTCATCACCGTGGGCATGGGGCCAAGGGCCTTAGACTGGTTCCAGAGCGAGGGTGTGGCCGTGCTTCAGGCGGCGGGGAGCCGGGCCGAGGAGAACGTTGATCTGTTTCTCAAGGGGGAGCTCAGGGAGCTGACCGAGGGCTGCCTCCACGCCCAGCACCGCTAGGCGTCGAGGGTTCGCTGGTGAAGATTGCCGTCGCCAGCGGGAAGGGCGGAACCGGCAAGACATCGGTGGCTGTCAACCTCGCCCTATCCCTGGGGGAGGCGCAGGTCCTAGACTGTGATGTGGAGGAGCCCAACGCTCACATCCTACTGAAACCTGAGGCCGAGGAGGTCGAGGCCGTCGAGGTGCTCGTCCCCCGCATCCTTGAGGACCGATGTGACTATTGCGGAAAGTGCGCCCGCTTCTGTCAGTACCACGCCCTTTTCGTCGCCGGGGAGACCGCTCTCGTTTTCCCCGAGCTCTGTCACAGCTGCGGCGGCTGCAGCATCGTCTGCCCCCGGGACGCCATCGTAGAGGAGCCGAGGCAGATCGGTAGGGTTCATAAGTGCTCCCCTGGGGACGTGGAACTCGTCTACGGTGAGCTGGAGGTGGGGGAGCCCCTAGCGGTTCCCATCATCGCCGCCGTCAAACACCATATGTGGGAGGAGGGAACGGTGATCCTGGACTCCCCGCCGGGGGCCGCCTGTCCGGTCGTCGAGACTGTCCAGGGTAGCAACTTCTGCCTGTTGGTGACGGAGCCGACGCCCTTCGGCCTCCACGACCTGGAGGTGGCGGTAGAGGTCGTTCGGCAGCTGGGCGTCCCCATGGGCGTGGTCGTCAACTTCAGCGGCATCGGCGACCGCGGCGTCTACCGGTTCTGCGAGGAACAGGGCATTCCAATCATGATGGAGATCCCTTACGACCGGAGGATCGCGGAGCTCTACTCTCGGGGTATTCCCTTCGTCGAGGAGATGCCCGAGTGGCGACGGCGCTTCAGAGATCTCGCCGAAAGGATAGAGGCGGCGATCCAATGAAGCAGATCACCATCCTCAGCGGCAAAGGCGGAACGGGGAAGACAACGATCACAGCATCCTTCGCGGCCCTCTCTCGGAACGCGGTCTTCGCCGACTGCGACGTGGACGCCTCAAACCTGCACCTGTTGCTGAAGCCTGAGGTGGAGCAGACCGTCGAGTTCAAAGGGCTGAAACTCGCAGTCATCGATTCCGACCGGTGCACCCGGTGCGGGCTCTGCGAGGAGAAATGCCGCTTCAACGCCATCCACGACTTCAAGGTCGACCCCATCCAATGCGAGGGTTGCGGTGTATGTGTCTATGTCTGCCCCGTCAAGGCTATCGATTTCGTCGATCGGGTCTGCGGTCACGCCTATATCTCTCGGACGCGGTTCGGCCCCATGAGCCACGCTAGGCTGAAGCCGGGAATGGAGAACTCGGGGAAGCTCGTCACCCTCGTGAGGCAGAACGCCAAGAGGCTGGCCGAGGAGAAGGGGCGAGACCTGGTGCTCGTCGATGGGCCGCCGGGCATCGGGTGCCCCGTCATCGCTTCCCTCTCGGAGATCGACGCCGGACTCGTGGTTGTGGAGCCGACCCTCTCGGGCATCCACGACCTCAAGCGGGCGCTGGGGCTCCTCCGCCACTTCAAGGTGGACCCGCTGGTCTGCATAAACAAGCACGACCTAAACCATAAAAACACGGAGGACATCGAGGAGTTCTGCGCCGAGAACGGAGTAGAGGTCGTCGGCCTCGTCCCCTTCGACCCCGAGGTCACGAGGGCGATGGTCGCAGGCCTCCCCGTCGTCGAGTATGCGCCGGGGGCTCCGGCATCCAACGCGATAAAGGAGACCTGGAGTCGGGTAAAGCTACACCTGGGATTGTGAAGAGGAGCCAGGAAGTGGAGAGCGAGAGGTAGACTTCTCAGCCGATATAATGCAGGCCCATAACCTGCTACAAAAAGAGGAGTTGATCAAGGGGTTATGGCGAAGTCAAGCGCCTTATCCGCGTGGATCGTGGCAGTGTCGAAAATCTTCACCGATGTGTGCTCCTGTGTGACCAGGAGCGGTATCTCAGTGCATCCGAGGACGATGCCCTGCGCCCCTCTCTCCACCAGGCGGTCGATGATCTTTAGGAACCCTTCCCGGGACTCCGAGCGGAGCAGGCCCCTTGAAAGCTCCTCGAAGACTATCTTGTTTATGTAATCCCTGTCCGCCTTCTCTGGAACAAGGGCTTCGATCCCATGCCTCGCCAGCCCCTCCTTGTAGAAGGGCTTCTCCATGGTGAAGCGTGTCCCCATGAGGCCCACCGTGTCCATCCCCTCCTTCTTGATGGCTTCGGCCGTCGCGTCGATGATGCTGATGAGGGGGATGGGTGATCTCTCCTGCAGATAGTCGAAGACGATGTGCATGGTGTTCGTAGCGATGACGGCGAAGTCCGCCCCCGCGGCGCCGAGGCTCTCCAGCCCCTTAAGGAGGGCCTCCCTTATGCTGTCCCAGTCTTCCGCGACCATCCAGTCCTCGAATCTCTGGAAACTCACGCTGTAGATGATGATCTCTGGGTAGCCATGATCCCCGAACTGCCTCTGGTACCTCCTCACGATATGCTGGTAGTAGGTGACAGTGGACTCGGGGGTCAAGCCGCCCAAAATGCCGATCTTCTTATACATGAGAAGTTCACCTTATGATGATCTACTTTCCGTATATTTCAATCCGATGATGACTCCTCATCTAACCGACGATGGGAAGGAACAAGGTGAACCGCTGATACTACCTATAAGTCGCGCGCCAACCTTGCATTTTCTTCCCTCTTATGTATAGGGTGTTCGAAGGGATGGCATGATTTGGACGTGGAAGTAATTAAACTCGGGTTCACAGCTAGTCTCGCTGCTGGCCTTGCGACTGGGGCAGGAGCTGTGCCCGTCCTGTTTTTCAGGCGGATCTCAGATCGTCTCCTTGACGTGATGCTCGGCTTCGCCGCGGGCGTTATGCTCGCCGCCTCCTCCTTCAGCCTCATCGTCCCTGCCATCGAGCTAGGTAGTGTATGGGTCGCGGTTGTGGGCCTCGCGATAGGTGCTTTAACCCTCCACCTCATCGACCGTTTTACCCCCCACGCCCACTTCGTCTCCGGCCCTGAAGGGCCTTCATCAAGGTTGGCACGTCTATGGCTGTTCATCATAGCCATAACTATCCATAATTTCCCTGAGGGAATGGCGGTAGGAGTGAGCTTCGGTGGCGGAGACATCGCGAGAGGCCTTATTATAGCTACGGCGATAGGCCTCCAGAATATACCGGAAGGCTCGGCGGTGGCGTTTCCCTTACTCCGTGAAGGATACAGCCGCGGCAGAGCTCTGGGGTACGCGACCCTCACGGGCCTAGTTGAACCCGTCGGGGGCCTGCTTGGTGTCGCGATGGTTTCCTTATCCCGTCCCATATTGCCCTGGGGACTGGCCTTCGCAGCTGGCGCCATGATCTTTGTGGTAAGCGACGAGATGATCCCGGAGAGTCATCGGAAGGGGTTCGAACGGGAGGCAACCTTCGGTTTGATCATCGGCTTCATCGTCATGATGCTGCTGGACAACTTATTCGCCTAAAAGGCGGCAGACGGTTAGGACAAGTGGACGATTCTCGCACGAGGGCGCAAAGGAATCAAGATTATAAGCCAACAAGATAACCTAAGTCAGGGAGCTGGAAGATGAGAGCCTATGGCCCGGTTCCGTCCCGGCGGTTAGGGCGTAGCCTAGGGATAAATCACATCCCCCCGAAGATATGCACCTACTCCTGCGTCTACTGCCAGCTCGGCCGCACGATTACGATGCGATCTGAGCGGCGCGAGTTCTATCCTCCCGAGGAGATCGTCGGGGAGGTTGAGGGACAGATCGTTAAGGCGCAGGAGAGAGGGGAGCGCGTGGACTACCTAACATTCGTCCCTGACGGCGAGCCCACGCTGGACCTCAACCTCGGAAGGATGATCGGGCTTCTGAAACCCTTGGGAATAAAGATAGCTGTGATCTCGAACGCGTCGCTGATGTGGCGCGACGACGTTAGGAGGGACCTGCTGGATGCGGACTGGGTCTCCATGAAGGTCGACGCCGTGACCGAGGGCCTCTGGCGGGGGGTCAATCGGCCTCATAAGGCGTTGAAGCATGAGGTGGTTTTGGAGGGAATGAAGGAGTTCGCTGATGACTTCAAGGGCGAGCTGGCGACGGAGACGATGCTCATCCGCGACCTCAACGATAGCGCCTCGGAGGCCGAAAAGATAGCTAGCTTCTTGGCGGAGCTGAGACCGGACAAGGCCTATATAGCGATACCCACGAGGCCCCCGGCGGAAAGCTGGGTGAAACCCGCGGACGAGAGGGCCTTGACCCGAACATACCATATATTTGATGGGAAGCTGAGGCATGTCGAGTACCTGATTGGATACGAGGGGAACGCGTTCGCTTTCACGGGGAGCGTCGAGGACGACCTCCTCAGCATCACCTCCGTGCATCCCATGAGAGAGGAAAGTGTCGATAAGCTGCTCTCGAAGGCGGACTCGGGTTGGGACACCGTCGAGAGGCTGATCAAGGAGGACAGGCTCGTCGAGATAGAGTATCAGGGGCGGAAGTTCTACATGAGGAGGCTGCCGAGCCGCCCTGGTTAGTCTCGAACTCACTATTTAAAAGGCGGGATGCGCCTTGATCGCGAGGTGCAAGATTTGAGCGGTAGAGGATACGGCCGGGGCAGAGGCGGCAGACGGCAGGGCATCGGCGGCCCGAGCGAGTGCGTCTGCCCGAACTGTGGAACCCGAGTCCCCCACGTACGCGGCGTCCCCTGCGTCGAGACTAAATGCCCGAAGTGCGGCGCCAACATGCTACCCGCAAGATAAACTTCTCAGTTCACCGTCCAAGTTCCCGAGAAAGCTAACCTATGTTTTTTTCAGCGTCTCCGGAACAGTGTAGAGCAGGGGTAGCCGCAGGAACATGTCGATGAGGGTGGGAATGATGAAGACCCACCCGGGGCCCAGGTGCTCCCATATGAGGCCGCCGACGATGGGGGCGGGTATCGTCGCCAGCCCCGTGCACAGGCCTATGAGCCCCCTCCATCTGCCCATGCAGTCGGGAGGCATGAGCTCGGGGGTCATGGAGCCGTAGGCGAAGCCCGTGATCATCCGGAAGCCGAGGAGGAGGCCAGCCAGTAGGAGATACGCGGGGGAGGGGGCGAGTATGAAGATGAGGTTGGCCAGGCTGAAGAGGGGGGTCAGCAGGTAGAAGGTCTTCTTGCGCCCGATTCTGTCGGCCAGCCGCCCTATCGGCGTGGCGAACACCGCCTCGGTTAGGGTCATGGCCGTGGCGATGCCGCCGATGATGAACTGGCTTGCGCCTTTCACCTCGTAGGCGTAGGGGTACCGGAAGGTGGTCATCATAGTGCTGGTGAACATGTTGAGCGAGAGGAAGAGCAGCCACCGCTTCACGGCGGTGCCCCGTCTGAAGACCTCCTTGAAGTCGCCCACCGGGCTCGCCTTCCCCAGCTTCCGCTTCGGTCTGACGATCTCCGTCATCACGGCGGCGACGTAGATGAACAGTATTATGCGGGCGGCAAATTGCATCCAGTATAGGGGCCTGATCCCCTCCACGTTTATGCCGCCGAACCACGTGATCAGGATGGCGGCTATGGTCGGCGCGAACAGCGTCGGCAGGGCGCCGATGCCCTCACACAGGGCCTTCCCCGTGGCTCGGTCCTCGTTCGGGAGCGATAGGTCGCAGATGACGACGCAGGAGCCCAGCCGCATGCCGAGGCCCGATATGAGGATGGCTGGTGCGATGAACTCCCAGCGGTAGGCCACCGCGTAGAGCAGCGGCACCAGCGTCAGCAGCGCCACGCCGGATAGGTATATCTTTCTCACGCTATATCGGTCTTGGAGGAAACCGAGGGGGAGGGCTATGAGGGTGCTGCCGATGCCGGAGGCGCTGTTGACCGCCCCAAGCTCGACGGGAGAGGCGCCGAGCTCGCGTATGTAGATGTTGGAGTACTGCAGGGTCAGCTGGTTGAAGAATCGGTTGAAAACCTGACGGGTGACGACGGTTCTCCAGTTCCTCGTCTGCCGTCTCCAGACGTCCCTGAGCCCCCGTAGAAAGCTGACCGCCATTCCTTGTCTCAACCAGAGGTGAAGTCGGCGGTTATAATTTTTTCGTGCACAAGCGCGAAAAAAGGGGAGCGCAAATAGTGTAGGTCTAAAAAATAGCGAGGAATGCTACTGCGTGGAGCCGAGCTCGTCTAGTGCTCTTCTCACGGCCTCGGACACCTTGACGCCGGGGGCCACCCTGATCGCCTTGATCCCGCTCATCTCCAGCAGGGTTGTCGCCCCTGGCCCCAGCTCGCCGGCGACGACAACATCGACGCCCATATCCGTCAGGCTCTTCGCCACGATGGGGCCCGTGCCCTGCTTGAGGCTTGAGGCGGTGTTCTCCTCCACTCGGACCTCTTTCGCCTTCCCGTCAACGAGGTCGATGATGGTGAAGGTGGGCGCCCTAGCGAATACGTCGGCGACGTTGTCTCTCATCCCACGATCTCCTTTTGTGGGCACCGCGATCCTTATTTTGCTCATCTCTTCATCTCCTCCAGTCTCCTCTTCACTTCTCTCAGTTGTTTCTCCAACTCTTGAAGCTGCTGAGTGAGCGTCTCGATCTCCTGATCTTTGGTCGCTGGGGCCGGTGTTGGCTGTATGGGTGGCGGAGGTCTGTAGGGGTACATGCCCATACCTCGTCCTCCACCCATGCGGCGTCCCATGCCTCTGCCTCCGCCGCGGCCTCCAAAGGCTCCTCCGCCTCCGTACCAGAAGGGGGTCGATCCGAGTTCGCCGCTGTTGAACGCCTCCACGGCCTGCCTGACGGTGCCCCGGGCCCCCGTCGCCACCCTGATGCCGGCCTGGGATAGGACGGCAGCGGCGTTGGGGCCCACAGCCCCTGTCAGCACCGCCTCCACGCCCCTCTCGGCTACGAGCTGCGCGGCGCCGATCCCCGCGCCGCTCGGGGCGTTCATGCTGGTGTTGGCGACCGTCTCGAAGCTCATGGTCTCCGTGTCCACGATGACGAAGTAGGGACACCGCCCAAACCGAGGGTCGACCGAGACGTCGATCCCCGTTCCGGACGCGGAGACGGCGACCTTCAAATGACTACTCTCCTCTGCGCAGCTCCTCCAGCCGCTTCTTTATGGCCTCTATTTGCTTCTCCAGTGCATCCGCCTGCTGCTCCAGCATCTGCCTCTCCTGCTCTGGGGTGGGCGCGGGGCCGTAGGGCGTCGGCCCCCAGAAGGGAGCCGGTGGCATCGGCTGCGCCGGTGGGGGCGCTCCCTCCTCGATCATCTTTTTCAGCTCCTCGATTCGGGATTCCACCCCCTCGATCTCTCGGCTTATCGCCTCCCGATCGCCTTCAAGCTGCTCTCTGTACGCCTCCAGCATCTCCAGCTCCGCCTCAGGGGTCTGCGCCCCCGGATAGGCCGGAGGGTACCCGTAGAATGGGGGGTGCCCCAGCCACGGGGGGAGCCCCATCGCCGTTGGGTAGCCGTATGGATATCCCGGCGGAGGGTATCTCGTCCTTCTAGTCGAAGACACGTTGGTCACCTTGTTCTACCAGTAGAGGGGGTAGGGCGCCCCCGCGTAGCCCGGGTAAAGTGGGCGCGGATACCCGTAGCCGGCGTACCCCGTCCAGTAGGGGGACGGGTAGCCGTAGGCTCCGGGACGGGCCCACCACCAGCGGGGTAGCCAGGGGAACCTCCGGCATACATAGGGGTTGTAGGCGGCCCCCCAATACCCATACCCGTAGCCTCTACCGTATCCGACGCCCCTGCCGTAGCCGTAGAGCCACCCCGGCCTCTGCCACGGCGGCAGATAGCTGAAGGGCCCGTTCCCCGGCCAGGGTCCGCTGCGCCCTCCGCCTCTTCCTCTCCATCCCATTCTTCCCTTCACACCTCCATCCGATTTTTGTGCCTATACACACATCCAATTATGTGCATTAGCACACAAAAATATAAATATTGCTGAGACGAAGGGGACCGCGATGATGCCCAGAAGGGGGAGGCGCAGACGGGGAAGGAGGGGGCGCCTCCCCACGCCCATCTACATAGGCCATCAGCTGGTCACGAGGACCTTCATACCCCAGCCCGAGGGGGGCGAGCCGCCCATCCTCCTGGAGGCGGAGGAGCTTGAGGCGCTCCGCCTCGTGGACCTGGAGGATCTCTCCCAGGAGGAGGCCGGAGACCGGATGGGGGTCTCCCGGGGCACCGTCTGGAGGCTGCTCCACAGGGCGAGGAGGAAGGTCGTCCAGGCGCTGATCGAGGGCAGGCGCATCCAGCTCTCGGAGGAGCCCTAGAGCTCCGGCTCCTCCGCCTCCTCAAGGTGGCTCCAGCCCTCGATGCCCCTCAGCGCGTCGGTGGCGCCGGCCCTGAGGAAGGCGACGTCACTGTTTACGGCGCAGAACCTGAAGCCCCGGGCGATGGCATCGTTGATGTTGGTCGGCCCCGGCGCCGTGGTGCAGTGCATCCCCGGGGCGACGCCGTGCTCCTCCCCGGCCTCGACGATGCGGTCGAGGGCGGCGATGAAGTCGGGGTGGGTGTACTGGCGGTGGATGCCCATGTCCAGCGAGAGGTCGGAGGGGCCGACGAAGCAGGCGTCCACCCCCTCGACGCTGAATATCTCGTCGATGTTCTCGATCCCCCGCCGGGTCTCGATCATAACGACGACCAGCGTCTCCTCGTTCGCCGTCGCGAAGTAGTCGGGGTCCCGGAAGGCCGCGAGCCTGGGGCCGGCGCCCCGCTCGCCGACAGGCGGATATTTCATGAAGCGAACCGCATCTCTGGCCATCTCGGCCGTTTCTATTCTGGGCATGACGAGGCCGGTGGCGCCTGCGTCCAGGGCCTTCTTCGCCCAGATGAGGTCGACCCAGGGGATGCGGGCCATGGGCATGCAGCTCTCTCTATTGTAGAGCATCGCCTGGGCCATGAAGTGGTAGGTCTCGGGGCCGAAGGGGCCGTGCTCCATGTCGCAGACGAGCCAGTCGAAGCCGAGGTCGGCGAGGTACATCGCCACGTCGGGGTGGCCTATGCTGATCCAGGTGCCGATGCTCGGCTTCCCCGCCCTCAGCTTCCGCTTAACGAGGTTCCTCACAATATCAGCCTCAATGGGATTCGGAGCGCGGATTTAAGACGTTTATCTTTTGGACGGGGAAGCCGAACAGGGTTAAATGAGGGAAAACAGTATGATGTAGCGAGGAGGGATGGTTTTCTCGGTCTTCTCTCCGCGTTTCAGGAGGTTGAGGGAGTTCATCTTCTTCGCCGTGGGGGTGGCCATCTACCTCCTGGGGATGTCCGCTCTCTTCGGCCGGGTTCTGTGGGTCCTGCCCGTCATGCTCGGCCTCTACGTCGCCCTCTTCGCCGCCGTGATGATCTACGAGAGGCTGGGCTGGACGGGGATCGTCGTCGACGAGGGGCTGACGATGCTGAGCCGGAAGCTTGCGGAGCTGTTCGACGCACAGATGGAGGCGGAGAAGAAGGCCAGGGAGGACCTAGAGGCGCTCATCAACGAGGTGGACTACCTCCCCCTAAAGCTGCTGATGATCAAGGTCAAGCTGGACACCGAGAAGCACGAGGCGCTCCTCGGAACCATAAAGCGGTCCCTCTCCAGGGAGGTTGAGGTTCCCTCGCGGAGCGCCTACCAGGAACAGGTGGTCAGGGTGGAGGACGCCTTAAAGAGGCACATGGAGATGGAGGCAGAGATGATAAAATGGGTGGAGGAGGAGGTTGCCGCCACGAGGAGCCGCCTGCTGAGGGCGATCCTCGGCGCCGTTCTGGAGGAGGAGCACGCCCACCACGAGACCTTCCGCAGGGTCCTGGCGGGAACACCGCGAGCCGCGCCGTCGAACTAGGGCTTTTTAGCAGCCTCAGAAAGGTAATAGTACCAACTCGTATGCTCTCGTTCTCCACTCAACTCGATGCGCCTCGATCCAGGGCGGTGCCCCCCTTTATTTAGGGGTTTCCCGGCCGCGGGGCGTCGTGGTGGGCCTCGACCCAGCTGAACTTGCGTTGCAGCGTCTTCGGGTAGTAGTTCTTCCAGTCGTAGTTGACGCGCAGCCCCCAGCTGTAGTATATGCGGGGGTCGATGTAGCTCTTCAGCGATGTGCCGAGGTTGTAGTCGCGGGTCGCCTCCTGCGCCCTGATCTGGAGCCTCAGCTTCTCTATCGCTTCCCTGTCCCGCTGCCGCCTCCTCTCCAGCTGCTCCCTCAGCCTCTTCATCCGCTCGGCGTGTGAGGCCTTTAGCTTCTCTATCCGCTGCTTCATGGTCCTGATGGCCTTCCGCTTGGAGGCGACACGCTTCTCCAGGCTCCTGGCGGTCTTCCCCTGTTTTTTCCTCTCCTCCAGCTGTCGCCGGTATTCCTTTAGCCGGTCCCTGTGCTCCTGCAGCGTCTCCTCGTATTTCCGCAGCCTCTCCCTGAACTTCCTCTTCGCGTCCTCTGCCCGTTGTCTCAGTTTTGCCTCGTTCTCCTTCGCCTTGGCGATCCGCGCCTTCAGCCGTTCCTTCTTCCTCTGCAGGGACGTCTCCCAGGTCTTGGGTATAGTGCGCTTGTGGTTGCAGACCTTTGCGGCCTCAAGGTTGGCCATGGTCGCGGCGTACTTCTTCACGTAGTCTGGGTCGTCAGGGGCGACCTTCGTCCGCTCCAGCTTTGTCTCGACGGCTTCGGAGGCGTAGCATGTGCGGAAGACCTTCGCTGAGAGGCCGGTCATCACCTCGTCTAGGAACTCGCTGACCCGCTTGGAGTCCACGCCGTCGAACAGGGTCGACTCGGCGTTGGCGCTGAACTCCTTCAAGTTCCTGATGACCCGTTCGGGGAGCTTGGCCTTGATGTGGTGGTGGACGGAGTCCTTGCCGAGGAAATCGAAGGTGACGGTGCCGTCGCCGTTGAAGCGGAGGTGCTCGGGCCGGAGGGTTGAGGCGCCGACGGTGTCCGCCTCGTCATCGTCCTTCTCGTCGCCGACCCTGAACTTGAGCTTGTCGATGAGGTAGCAGACCGTCGCTGTCTTCCGCCGCTTCAGATCCTCGGCGTCGAGGTTCTCCCAGATGTGCCTCTGGATGCGCTCCAAGTTCCGGCGGAGCTCCTGCGCCTTATCGAACTTCTCGATGTCCCTCCTCTGCTTCAAGATGGAGGCGTCGGAGAGCCAGACATACTTCATCTTGCCGCTGAGCTTGTCTCGCCAGCGGGCGATCCACATGGCGTCGGGCTCCCAGACGATGGCCTTCCAGTTGCCAGGAGGCCTCGGCGCGTCCGGCGACAGGTTGAGTTCTATATCCTCGTGGCATGGGCCCTCCTTCCATTTCCCTCTCAAGGGGTGCATGCCGCGGCCCATGAAGATGGAGCTTGGCTCGACGGTGTAGTTGCCGATCTCCATCCGGATGCCGTCGACTAAGGCGTAGCCGTAGCGCTCCTTGTTT
>QMXQ01000027.1 GCA_003662205.1 Candidatus Bathyarchaeota archaeon | reverse complement strand
TCTACTATCCCTTACCCAAGTTTCCGAGCGTCTCGGTGACGGGTGTCCGCTGTGAGCTGAGGTGCAAGCACTGCGGCGGCCACTACCTCAGGGGGATGCAGAGCGTCGAGACGCCGTCGAAGCTGAAGGAGTTCTGCTCCAGGCTGGAGGAGGAGGGGGGCACGGGCGTCCTGGTCAGCGGGGGCTCCGACGTCCACGGGAGGGTGCGCCTCGACAGGTTCTACGACGCGCTCAGGTGGGTGAAGGAGAACACCGGGCTCATCGTCAACGTCCACACGGGGCTGCTGGACGCCGGGCAGGCGGAGGAGCTCGCCTCGACGGGCATCGACGTCGCGTCCGTCGACGTCGTGGGGAGCGACGAGACCATAAGGAGGGTTTACGGGCTGAAGGCGACTGCGGAGGACTACGGGGAGACCCTGAACGCGCTCAGGGAGGCCCGCGTCCCCCACGTCGTCCCCCACATCTGCGTCGGCCTGGACTTCGGGGAGATACGCGGCGAGGCAGCCGCCCTGGAGATGGTTCAGAGGTTCAACCCTGAGGTCGTCGTGCTCCTAGGGCTGATACCCACGCCGGGCACGCCGATGGAGGTCGTCGAGCCCCCGTCAGCGGAGGATATGGCGAGAGCGGTGGCAGCGGCGCGGCTCATGTGCCCCGAGGCCGGCGTCGCCATAGGCTGCATGCACCCCCGCGCAGGCAAGAGACGGATGGAGGAGCTGGCAGTAAAGGCCGGCGCCGACAGGATCGTCCTACCCTCCAGATCGACGGTGGAGCGGGCCAAGGGGTTGGGGTTCACGGTAAGGCATCTGGACGGATGCTGTGCGATACCCCGGAGCCTAGAACACCGCGCGTTAAGAGATGACTGATGGCTTCCACTATGGGCGCGTGAAGTTGCCGGCGATCTTCGCTGGCGGGGTGCTAGAGTTCCCGCCCCGCAACTTCGCTGAAAACCTCATCTCTTGAAGACCCATTCCCGGGAGCGGTACTTCTCCCTGAACTTCCGCATCAGCTCCTCCTCGTAGGCGGTTAGCTCCCCGGGCTCGAGGCTGATGTCGAGGGTCTCCTCGAAGCCCTTTATGAGGGCGCCGCGCACCTCATCGAAGGAGACGTCTCGCCCGAGCTCCCGGTGGATGTTCGTGACCCGCTCCTCGACGGCCTTGATCATCTTGTCGCTGATCTTCGTTTCGGACACCTTCAGCACGGTGAACATTTTCCTCACGTCGAGGTCCACGAGGACGGTGCCGTGCTGGAGTACGGCGCCGTACCGCCGGGTCTGGGCGTTGCCCGATATCTTCCTAGCTCCCACGACGATGTCGTTCACGGGCTTGAACTCCGCGTCCAGCCCCAGCGCCCTCAGACCGTTGATGACGCATCCGCATATCAGCCGATACGAGGCGAGGATGTCCCTGGGGATCTTCGGGTCGTCGTCGGGGGCGACCAGGCTGTAGGTGATCTCCCCCTCGTAGTCATGGAAGACGGCCCCCCCGCCGGTTATGCGGCGGATCACATCGACGCCGAGGCGCCGGCACGCCTCCAGGTCCACCTCGTCCCTCACGCTCTGGAAGTACCCGACGGAGACGGCGGAGGGGTTCCACCGATAGAGCCTGACGGTGTTCATCTCCCCCCGCCTCCTCGCGTACGCCAGGGCTTCGTCTATCGCCATCTGGGTGTAGGCGTCCTCGATCCTCATATCGATCAGGCGCCACGTCTCACTCATTCATCCTCAACCCCATTCTCATAGCCTCTCGATGCGCCTCCTCCCGAGTCAGCCGCCTAGGGTAGTTGTACAGGGGCCCTGACGGACGCTCGTTATAGTAGGGGCGGTTACAGCCGGGACAGCCGCTGGTCCGGAACGCCTCTCCGCTCCTCAGGACGCGCTGGATCGTCTCCTCGTCGGCGCCAAAGCTCCTCAGCCGCCCCTCCTCGTTGAACGCCATCTCCTCGAAACGCGCGAGCCCCTCCGTGATGAGGTGCCTCGCCAGCTGGACGCGCCTGTAGGCGTCCAGAGGCGGCTGGGGGCGG
This sequence comes from Candidatus Bathyarchaeota archaeon, assembly GCA_003662205.1. Taxonomy (GTDB): domain Archaea; phylum Thermoproteota; class Bathyarchaeia; order TCS64; family TCS64; genus B46-G15. Next base: position 9,690 of record QMXQ01000027.1, on the reverse strand, counting down.
CCGGCGAGCATCGTGCCCGGTATGGGCGTGAACGCGAACAGAACGGTCCGGATGCCTATATCCATCAGTCGTTGGATGAGCTCGACGGCATCCCTCTCGGTCTCGCCCAGGCCGACGATGAGGTTGGACATCACCCTGCCGGCCCCGAAGACATCGACCGCCGACCTCAACGCCTTGAGGTGCCCTTCCCAGATGTAGGGCCCCCTCGCCAGCCGCCCCTTCACCCGGTCGAAGAGCTCCGGCGTCGCCGCGTCCAGCGGGATGCTGATCCGGTCGAGGCCGGCATCCCTCAGCATCTCCAACTCGCCCCTTTCCAGGGGGGGTGCATCGAGGGACACCGGGAGCTCCGTGGCCTCCTTGATGGCGCTCAGTATAGAGAGGATGTCGTCGAGGAAGCCGGGATAGTTGATGGTCTGGATGCAGATCCTCGAAAATGCGCCCTCGGCTCGCAGCCTCAGCCCCTCAAGCACCTTCCCCGTTGGAAAGACGGGCCAGAGAACTCTCGACAGGAGGGACTTTCTCGAAGAGCTCCCGCGGGCTTGGGGGCAGAACGCGCAGTTCGCGATGCAGCTGCCTTCAGTGTACGTCATCAGGTAGGCCGTCGTCGGTTTGACATCGAGCCAGCACCTGTCCAGCCCCAGCAGCGCGGCGGTGCCGATACTGACTCGGATCTTCTCTGGGATCATTCTAGCTCCTGCGAGGCGTCGTTCTAAAAGATGGACTCCTTCGGATTTAAATAACTTTAATCGGGTCAGCCGCCCACGTAACTTGGATCATAGGTGATCTTCAAATTAGCCGAAAGATTTGGCTCCGCCCTACCTTCGCGCGGACTTTAAAGCCCTCTTGGAAGACTTAAAATTGTGGACTCCGTCTATAGGAGGGAGGAGCGTCAGCATGAGCAGCGGCATGTGGGCGGAGAAGTACAGGCCCCAGAGCCTCGACGAGATGGTGAACCAGACCGAGATCGTCTCCCGGCTGAAGCGGTTCGTCCAGGAGAGGAACCTGCCCCACCTCCTCTTCGTGGGGCCCGCGGGCGTCGGTAAGACCACCAGCATCCTCGCCCTCGCCCGGGATCTCTACGGTCCGGGGTATCGGAACTTCATCATGGAGCTGAACGCGAGCGACGAGCGGGGCATCGACATCATCAGGGAGAAGGTGAAGTTCTTCGCCCGCACCGCCGCCATCGCCAGCGAGGTCTCCTTCAAGATCCTCATCATGGACGAGGCTGACAGCCTCACCACCGCCGCCCAGCACGCCCTCCGGCGGACGATGGAGATGTACACGAGGACCTGCCGCTTCTGCCTCATCGGCAACTACTCTGAGAACATCATCGAGCCCATCCAGAGCCGGTGCAGCATCTTCCGGTTCAGCCCCCTGAGCGAGGAGGACATCAAATCGTGGATCAGGACCATCGCCTCCAAGGAGAACGTGCGCCTGCTGGAGGAGGGCGTGGAGGCCATCTACCAGGCGTCGAAGGGGGACATGAGGAAGGCGATAAACCTCCTCCAGGCGGCGGCGGCCACCCGGGGCGGGGAGGTCGACGACGTCGTCGTCTACAGCGTCCTCGGCCGCGTCAGCCCCAAGCGGGTGAGGGAGATGATCGACCTCGGCCTGAGGGGCGACTTCATCGAGGCCCGGGAGGTGCTGAGGAGCCTCCTCGTCGACGAGGGCTTGGCCGCGGAGGACATCCTGAGGATGATCTACGCCGAGGTGCTGAGGCTGAACATCCCCGAGCGGTGGAAGGTCCGGCTCTCCGACGCCATCGGCGAGGTCGACTACCGGCTCACCCAGGGCTCAAGGCCCGAGATCCAGCTGAGCGCCCTGCTGGCCAAGCTCGTCCTCGCAGGGGAAGAGATGGGCAGATGACCGACGGCAGCCAGCCCTGGACCAGCAGGTTCACCCCCCGAACCCTGAAGGACCTGGCGGGGAACAAGAGGGCCGTCGGCAGGCTCCTCAGCTGGGTCCGGTCGTGGGAGCGGGGCGTGCCCGAGCGGCGCGCCGCCTTTCTCTTCGGCCCGCCCGGCGTCGGCAAGACCTCCAGCGTCGTGGCCGTGGCGAACGACCTCGGCTTCGACCTTCTGGAGGTGAACGCGAGCGACTACCGCACCGGGAAGCGCCTGGACGCCCTCATCGGGAGGGCGGCGATGCAGAGCCGGACGGTCCTGGGCAGGCGCCGCATGATCCTCATCGACGAGCTTGAAGGGGTCAGCGGCAGGCAGGATCAGGGGGGCATCAGCGCCGTCGCCCGCATCGTAAAGGGGACCCGGAGCCCCGTCGTCCTGGTGGCCACCAGCGCCTCCGAGGGCTGGGAGGAGAAGTTCAGGCCCCTCAGGCAGGTCTCCCTCCTCATAGAGTTCAGCCCCGTCCCCTTTGCCGACGTCCTCCGAAGGCTCAAGACGGTCGCGCGAGAGGTCGGCGTCGACGTCGACGAGGCGGTTCTGGAGTTCATCGCCGAGCGTTCGAGGGGGGACCTGAGGTCCGCCATCAACGACCTGGAGTCGGTCGCCCGGGGCAGGGATCGGGTCGCCTTCAGCGACGTGGAGTGGCTGGGGGAGCGGGACAGGCAGGAGTACACCCCCGAAGCCCTCCTCAAGATGTTCTCGGCGAAGACCCTGCGCGACGCGAGGCGGGTCCTGGCCTCCGCCTACATCAAATACGACGACCTCTTCGACTGGATCTACGAGAACCTCCCCCTCGTCCTCGACGACCCCCGGGACCTCGCCGAGGGGCTGGACGCCCTGGCCCGGGCGGACATCCACCAGAACCGGGCGAGGAGCACCCAGGCCTACCGGCTCCTGAAGTACATGTTCAACGGGATGACGGGGGGCGTCGCCCTGGCCCGCCGCCGCTCGGAAGGCGCCGGCGCCATAAAACAGATCCGATCCAAGCTTAGGAGGCTCGGCTTCCCGCCGAGCACCTTCACCGTCAGCGAGACGCCCGACGGCGTCGTCGTCAAGCCCGTCCGCTACCTGGGGAGGGATTGGGGGCGGGTGAACGCGGAGCTCAGGGGTCTCGGCGGCAGGTGGGCGCGGGACGAGGGGCGCTGGGTCATCCCCTACTTCCGGCCCCCGCAGCTCCTCTGGCGCTACCGGAGGACCTGGCATGGCCGGCGGCTACGGAAGAGCGTGGCGGCGCGCCTCGCCGAGAAGTGCCACATCTCCACGCAGGAGGCTGTGGGGGAGGTGATTCCCCTCCTCAAGATCATCTTCCAGGGCGACAGGGGGATGGCGAGGGAGATCGCCGGATGGCTCGAGCTGGAGGAGAAGGAGGCGGAGTGGCTGAGGTCCTGAGGCCGCCCCATAAGAAGCCCTCAGAGGAGCCGGGCAGCTACTGTTATATATCATTAAGAGTAGCAACTACAAGCGTATGTTGAGCTGGCTCAAGACGAAGGGCGGCCCTCCGTGCCCAAAATGCGGGGAGGGACGGTTGAGAGCTTCCGGGGAGCTGGAGTGGAGGGAGGAGAAGAGCTTCGACGCGTTTCTAGGGTTCCGTGAATACGAGTGCGACAGATGTGGCCGGAGATTCAGGGCGCATGTGGTCACCCTCCACGAGGAGGGGTAGCTCTCCGAGGTTTCGGAGTCCGTCCTCGCCGAGAATGGCCGATGGTGTGTAGCTCATAGCTTGAGCTGAGGGCTACTGCTCCTCTTTCTTCCTGAAGCTGAACATCAGGCTCTCGTACTCGGATCTGATGGCGTCAAGCTGGTTCTCCATCCTCGATGTGAGCTCGACTATGTCCTGGTAGGCGGCCTGCGACGATTTGATCAGGTCCGCGAGGCGCTCCATCCTCGCCCAGGTATCCGGGGAGACCTCGGAGACGCGTCCGCCCCTCATGGAGAGGATGGCGCTTATGACGGGGGAGGGTGTCGCCCTCACCTCCTTGCAGAGGGAGAGGAAGTCGGATATCTCGACGAGGGCCTGCCTCAGCTCCTCCAGCGCCCTCCGGGAGCTCTCCTGGGGGTCGAGGGAGTCCCGCTCTAGGGTCTCCTTGAACAGCTCCAGGCGCTCGTTTATGGCGACGACGTGCCGCTGGATGGTCGGCACCTTCTCGGGCTTCATGATGGAGAGGTACTCCCTCAGCTCCTTGAGCATCTCGCCCACCAGCGTCACCCTCTCCCCCACCCGCTCCCAGATGCGCTTCGGCGGCAGCCGCTCGACGAGGGCGCCGGTCGTGATGTCGACGGCGATCTCACGGACTATCGCTTCGAGCTCGCTTATCCGATCGCTAAAACGCTCCAGCAAACCTATCTCCCGCCTGCAACCCTGTTGGCCGTCCTCGTTCACGGCATCCACGTGGAGGCGTGTCTCCGCGCGTCAGCCACCCTCCGAGGACGGTACAGACCATCATGGGTTTTTTGGCTCTTATCTCTTTCGACCAGCAATCTCGGTCATCGACTCTGGCCGATCCTGAGCGCGGCGGGATAATATAAAATACCTCCTGAAGGGATCGTCAACCGTGCGTTATTATGAAATTGAGTGTTCTACCCAGGGTTAAGCTGGCGAACCTGCCCACGCCGCTCCAGGAGCTACCAAACCTGACGAAGGCGCTGGGAGGGCCCAGGGTCTTCGTGAAGCGCGACGATATGACGGGGCTCGCCTTCGGAGGCAACAAGACGAGGAAGCTGGAGTACCTGATGGCGGATGCCCTCAGGCAGGGGGCGGACTACATAGTGACCGGCGCGGGCTTCCACTCCAACTGGTGCACGCAGGCCACGGCCGCCGCCCGGAGGCTGGGGATGGGGGCGGTTCTCATCAAAAGCGGCCCGGAGGACGGGTACGATCCCGAGGACTATGACGGCAACCACCTTCTCCACTTTCTGATGGGGGCGGAGATCAAGGTTGTGAGGCCCGAGAACTTCCAGAGGGTCACGGAGGAGACGATGGAGGAGCTGGAGGCGGCGGGGCACAGGCCCTACCTCCTGACCGCGGCGGGCTCCACCCCACTGGGGGTGGCGGGATACATGAACGCCATGCTGGAGCTGGCATCGCAGGCCGTTGAGCTGGGCATCGACATCGACTACCTCGTCCACGCCACGGGCTCTGGGGGGACCCAGGCAGGGCTCGTCATCGGCGCGAAGGCGTTCAGCACCGGCATCAAGGTGATAGGGGCGACGACGGGGGGACGCCCGCGAGAGGAGCAGATAGAGAACGTCTCTAAGCTGATAGACGAGTCGCTGAAGTTCTTTGAGCTCGACCTTGAGATCGACGAGGACGATGTCATCGTCTATGATCAATACGCCGGCGGCGGATACGGCTTCATAACCGAGGGCAAGGCGGAGGCGGTGAAGCTGGCGGCCGAGACCGAGGGATTGTTCCTAGACCCGGTCTACACGGGCACCTCCATGGCCTGCCTCATCGGGCTCTGCAGGGAGGGCTTCTTCAAGCCGGACGACGTGGTGGTCTTCCTCCACACGGGCGGACCGGCGGCGCTCTTCCCCTACAAAGGGCCGTTGAAGGCATACGCCTTGGGCGAGGCTCCCCCTTGGATCATCCCGCCGTGGAGCCCGTCAGCGGAGTAGACATCACCACCTTTTTTGGTGTCGAACGAATATTATGTTGGAGGAGCCTGAATGAGCGCGAAGGCGTGGTTGGACCTCCTCCTCGTCCTCATCGTCCGGGGAGGCATCATGACGCTGGCCGGCTGGTTCGTCGTGCTGATGGTCACTGAGATGTGGCGCTTCAGCGTCGCCCTGAGCCTCGTGTTGGGCCTGCTGCTCCTCCTCGGCGTGGGGCTCCTCTACACCGTTTTGGAGGGCTGGCCCTGAGAACGGGGCGGCGGTTATCCTCATGTCATGAGGTTAACTCGGCGGGTTCAGGGTTTCCACCATTTGAACCCGAGGTATCTGACCTCGTCGCCGTCCACCACGGCTATGATGAAGGTCTTGCGCACCGTCGTCGCGAGCCTCCCCGCCTTCACGATCTCGGATGCGGACAGCCCGTCGTCTAGGCCCTTGACCTGGACGATGTAGGGGGCGTGGTCGACGCCGGGCCCGTGCTGGTAGACGGCGAAGTCGCACCCGTATTTTATCCCTGGGGCGACCACGAACCCCTTCTCGCGCAGGTCGCGGTACACCCTGTACTTACCGTCGAAGTCTTCGAGGGTCTCCCGGGCGACGGCGAGGAGCTCGTCGAGGGGGACCTCCCGCCTCTCGGCGCCGGAGACGACCCTGATCAGGCCCTTCTCCAGGAGGTAGACGCCCTCGATGGGGTCGAGGATGAGGGGTGCCTCAAACTCATTCTTGGGTTTGGGCACGCCGAGGGGCTTCCCGAAGTAGCCCTTTCTGTAGAGCCTCCTGCTCTGCTCGAGGGACCAGACGATGAGGCGGCTGTCCCCGAGCGCCTCCACCTCTATGACGGCATCTCCCACGGATCTTCAGCCCTACAGTGCGAGGATCCTGATGAGGTCTGCCTCCTCCTCGGCCTTGTCGATCATGTCCTCCATCATCTGCACGACGTCCCGCAGGGTGAGGATGAGGGGGAGGTCCGCCTCGCTGGTTATGATGTCGAGGTCGAGGGTCCTGTAGATGGTGTCCATCTTCCGCTCGCCCTCATCGACCTCCCGAGTGAGGAGGATGGCCCGCTCGGAGTTGAAGCCGAGGCTCAGGAGGCTCTCCCTCAGCTTGGTGAGGGTGTCGAAGGCGGACTCCGCAACCTCCACGAGGCCCTTCCCCACCTTCTCCGGGATCTTCCACCGCCTCTCACCTATCTCCCAGAGGCGGGCTCCGATCCCCTCGATGTAGTCCATCACCTCGCTCGACTTGCTGACGAGCCTGTAGATGTCCTCCCGGTTGGTCAGCATCCCCCCGGTCTCGTGGAGCTCCTTCATCATCATCCGCCTGATCTCTATGGAGTCGTGGTGGAGCTTCTCCACCTCCTCCAGCCTCTCTCGCAGCTCGTCGACATCGTCGTTGACGAGGTTGTCGATCATCACGAGGACCTTCCTGAATATCTCCACAATCAGACGCGCGTGGTCCTGGCACAGCATCAGCAGGCCGCGCATCGTTCGGTCCTCGCTCTCAACGGGAAAGACCATCCAAGACCTCCAGCTATTTATTGTCGTCGAGGAATATTAAGGATAAGCCCTTTTAAACGTTAAATGATATGTTCAATACTTAACATCAAACTGTATTTATGAACATTATTGAGGATCCATCTCTCAAGAAACCGATCCAAGTTGCATGTTCACGGGCCGCGAATCCGCGAGGAGGCATAAAAACATGCTCATAAACCGTCAGGGCGTCCCGGGCCCTGCTATCTCCGTTCCTTCTGGTCCTTGAACCACGGGTCTAGGGGGATAAGAGACGCCCAGCAAGGCAATCAATCTGATCAGGTTAGTGTTGGGAGGTCAGCAGCCTAATGATCTAAAGACTCTGTGCACTCATCGAGCTTATGAACAGTGCAGATACCTAGTCCTTCACGCTCAGAGAGGTAAAATAAAACAAACGCTATTCTAGGTATGCAATGACCTACGCGGACATGATTCTTAGGGATGGAGAGATCATCACTCTAGATCCCCATCACACTGTGGCCGAGGCGCTTGCCATAAAGGATGGAAGGGTGCTTGAGACAGGGTCTTCCTCCGAGGTCTCCAGGCTTGCTGGCCCCGACACTAGAGTCATCGATCTCGATGGGCGGGCGGTTACGCCCGGCTTCATCTCGACCCACGATCACTTCCTCGAACACGGCATCGCGGCAGAGTTCGTATCCGACGTTCGCTATCCCAGGGCTAAAAACCTGAGGGATATCGCAAGTATCATCGCGGAGCGCGTGGCCAAGACGGAGAAGGGACGGTGGATTCTCGCCGCCGGATGGGATGAAACGCTGCTGGAGGAGCACAGGCTCCCAAATAGGTTTGATCTCGACCCCGTTTCGCCGGAAAATCCGGTCTGGATCAGAAGGGTTTTCGAGATGGGGGTAGCCAACAGCAGGGCTCTTAAGGAGGCTGGCATCGACAGGGACACCCCAGATCCGCCCCTCGGGAAGATCGACAGGGACGAGGATGGGGAGCCAACCGGCATCTTACGTGGCAGGGCCATGGACCTGGTGTTAAGGACCATCCCGCCTTGGACGCTGGAGGAGCGGGAGCAGGCGATACGTAGAGCCTGCCGAGACTTCCTGGCCCAGGGGATAACATCGGTCATCGAGCCCGGGATCCTGATGCCGCAGCTTCAGGCCTACCGGAGCCTGCACCAGAAGGGCGAACTGACCGTGAGGATCTTTGTTCAGTACGGTTTCCTCCACGATGTGGAGGAGGTCAGGGAAGCCATTCGCAGGATCAAGGTCGGCGGCGACGACATGCTTCGCGTTATTGGCCTTAAATTTGCTTTGGATGGCGGTGTCGGGCCCCGAACAGCCCTCATGTACGACCCCTATGAGGGGCAGCCTGAGAACAGGGGAGTGCAGCTCATCGAAGGGGAGACGCTGAAGGAGATGACGCGCGTTGGCCATGAGGCCGGCTTCCAAGTTGCGATTCACGCCATAGGGGATAGGGCCATCGACATCGCCGTGGATGCTTACAGGTACGCGCAGGAGAGCTATCCGCGGTCTGATCCTCGCCATCAGATCGTCCACTGCTACTTCCCCTCCGAGAAGACGCTGCGGCAGATTGAGGAGCTCGGCGTTCTGGTGAACACGCAGACCCCCTTCCTCTACTGGCTTGGCGATAGCTTTCTGGAAGCCATCGGGCCGGAGCGATGCGCTCGATGCATCCCCATCAAGACACTGCTCCAGCGCGGCATCGCCGTCGGTAACAGCCATGACGCCACCGTGACGCCGCCGAAGCCCCCCATTGGGTTGAATGCGAGCGTCGCCAGGAAGACCATCAAAGGAGAGAAGATAGGCGCAGAGGAGGCCGTGACACCACTGCAAGCCCTCACGACCTACACGACGCTGGCCGCTAGGCACGCCTTCATGGAGGACAAGATCGGCTCACTGGAAAAAGGGAAGTACGCCGACATCGCCGTCTGGAATAAAAACCCGTTGAAAGTTGAACCCGAGGGCCTCAAAAGCCTTGAGGTTGAGATGACGCTGGTTGAGGGCGTCATCAGATACAGTAACAAAGGGGGAGAAAAGGGAGCTTAGCGGTCTTCGGTTAATGCCGGCGCCCGGATAAACCGTGGACGAACTATCACTCAGGTTCGGAATACTGTTTCAATCATCATTTCATACGCCCTAGTTTCCTAGCTTGTCAAGCGCGGATCAGTGTTCCTGGAGAAATTCTATAATTATCTATTTTGCCCTTTCTCATTGCTCTTGGGTGGACAAGTGTCCAAGTTGGATGAACGCCTACCTAAAAAACCATAGATGCGGAGTTCAAGCCCCCCGGATCATAGTTCCGCTAGATCGTGTGAGTTGAGGATCGATGAAGAAAGAGGAGTCTAGTTGGCTGTGGAGCTGAGGACTCCGCAGCCCTGACCTTTTTTACTTCTTCCTTTTAGACTTATCCGCAAACCACCAGTCCAGGTAGTCGCGGTGGCGTCGGCTCCTCATCTCCTCCTCGTCCTCCCTCGGCGTGTGGAGCCGGTCGAGGGCCGCCGACAGCTCCGCCTCGGTGAAGGTCATGCCGCAGCTCTGGCAGCTATACTGCCTCAGCTTCCGATCCCAGGTGAGCTTGCCTCCGCACTCCGTGCAGTAGGGCATTTCTACCAACCCTCAATGGATGAGGGGAGGATAAAAAGGTAGCCCCGTGGGGGG
>QMXQ01000026.1 GCA_003662205.1 Candidatus Bathyarchaeota archaeon | reverse complement strand
TCGCCGCCCCCACCACGTGCTGGAAGTACGCCGGCTCACCTGTGAAGCGGCTGCCGTGCCTCGGGTACATCTCCCTCCCCCGGCGCCAGAAGTCGGGCGTGTCGGTCACATAGGAGTACGACCCCTCGAGGTAGGCGATGGTCCGGTTGGACTTGAGGCCGAAGATGAAGGCGGCGCCCCCGCAGGCGGCCGTGTACTCCAGGGCGTCGGCGGGGCGGCCCTGGGCGGTGTCCGCGCCTATCGCCATCGCGTACTTGACCATGCCGCTTGAGACGAGGCCGATGCAGGTCTGGAAGGCCTCCGTGCCCGCCTTGCAGGCGAACTCGTAGTCGGCGGCGGTGACGTTGGGCGTCGCCCCTATCGCCTCGGCGACGATGGTCCCGCAGGGCTTGACGGCGTAGGGCTTCGACTCCGTCCCCACGTAGATGGCCCCGATCTCCTCCGGCCGGATGTTGGCCCGCCTGACCGCGTTCCGGGCGCATTCGACCGCGATGGTGACCGCGTCCTCGTCCATGGCGACGACGGACTTCTCCTCGATGGGCGCGCCGAAGCCACCCCAGACGCGGTTGACCTCCGAGGCCTTGAGCCTGTTCATGGGGATGTAGGCCCCGTACCCGACGATCCCCACGCTGCTAGCCGTCCTCACAATCATCTCATCCCAGTCCCGGTTTTTGAAAGGAGACTGAACACACTTCACCCTCCAATTATTTAAGCAATTCGACAGACAATGAAAGGCACTTCGACAATAAACGAATATACGTCGCTGCCCGCGAGAAACCGCAGAGGGCTACCCCCGCCCCACATATAAAACTACCGAAGCCCCCGGAAACCCGTCAACCCTCGAAGAGAGACGCAGCCTCGCCTTTTTATACCCGTTTACGGCGCATCTATTAGTGAACGGGATTGCCTCTCAACGAGGATGTGCTTCGGGGCCGATTGCAGAGCTTCTATAAGAGAAACTTTACCTCGCGGAGGAACATCGAGGTCCATAACCTCAAGAGGGTCACCGGCGGCTGGGAGAACGAGATCTACTCATTCACATTACGGTATGAGGAGGGCCGGGAACGAAGACGCGAGGACCTGATACTGAGGATCTACCCCGGCAACGACGCGCCTCAAAAATCCGCGAGAGAGTTCGGCGTAATGAAGCGGCTCCATGAAGTCGGCTTCCCCGTCCCCAGGGTTCTGCACCTGGAAATGAACAGCTCCCTCCTTGGCAGGCCCTTTATCATCATGGAGAAGATCGACGGGCGACTGCTCTCCTCTGTCTTCCTAGCCTCCCCACCGGAGAGAAGGCGGGAACTGATGACCCTGTTCTGTAAGCTATTCGTCGATCTTCACGCCCTCGATTGGAGGCCCTTCGCCAGGTTTATCCTCGGCGACGCGCCTCCTTATGAGGCGGCGGACCCGCACGCTTTCATCAAGCGTAAGCTTTCGCAGATGCGGAGGAGCATCGACCACTTCCGGAAACATGATTTCGACGCCGTCTTGGAGTGGCTGGAGGCAGGGAGCGCCGACGTCCCCTGCACGCGCCTTTCCCTGATTCATGGGGACTATCACCCGGAGAACATGCTGCTGAGAGAAGACGGCGCGCCTTTCGTCATAGACTGGGGGGCCGTTGATATCGCCGATTTTCGGAGCGACCTGGCCTGGACGATTCTGCTGACGAGCACGTACGGAGGTCCAGAAATGCGCGAGGTCATCCTCTGCGAGTACGAGCGAATCTCGGGCCAGGGGATCGAGCAGATCGAGTATTTTGAGGTCATGGCGATCTTCAGGAGGCTATTCGATATCTCGGTGTCCCTCAGTGAGGGCGCCGGCGAGAGGGGTATGCGACCGGGGGCGGAGACGATGATAAAGCAGGACGCGGACCACATAAAACGCGTGTACGCCCTTCTGCTGGACAGAACGGGGATAACCCTTCCAGAGATTGAACGTCTGATCTCAACCCTAACCTAGTTATCCCTTGGCAGGAGAGCTGCGTTCACATATCCATTCAATTGTCCGCCGGACTTCGGCAGAGGGACCTACCTCGGGGAGAGGTACACTTTGCCGATGGATCTGAGGGACTTCAGCGAGGCCTTCAGCGAGTAGGGCCTCTCGAAGACCTGGGAGAGGCGTCTCCAATCGTCCTCCACCGCCTCGATGGCGTCGAGGCTGATCTCCCCCAGCCCCATCTCGTGGGCCCGGGCCAGGTGCTTCACCTCCGCGGGGTCGAAGCCCATGAGTCCCGTGCAGATGGCGTCCACCGCCACCGGGTTCACTCCGGCGACGATGACGCCGAGGTCCTTGGGGGTTCCGATGACGGGGCCGTTCCCCTCCATGGCGGTGATGCCGTCCACCACGATGAGGCTGTGCCGGACCACCTTCGCCAGGTAGGGGAGGACCTCGTCGAGGTGGCGGTGCAGCTTGTTCTTCCTCGCCCTCTGGAGGATGCCGAAGAGGTTCTTGATGGAGAGGGTGACGAGGGTGTGGCCGCAGGTCTTGATCTTGGGCAGGTTGATGAAGCAGTCGGCGTCGAGGACCGTCCTCGGCAGCCTGATCTCGACGCCCGCCACCTCGTGGGCCTCGGCCTCGTCGCCGCTGAGGTTGAGGAACTCCACGCCCCACTTCCTGAGTTTGCCGAGGAGGCCGGACTCGGACATCCGCTTCTCGGCGGAGCCCGAGATGTTGTCGGACTCGACGACGAGAACCCTGCTCGTTTTCACCCGGACCATGTCGATGACGGCCTCGACGACCCGGAAGTCCGTCAGCACCATGCCGTAGGGGTTCTTGGAGTTGCAGACGTTGGGCTTGATGACGACGCGCTCGCCCCCCTTCAGCCTCAGGCCGCCGATAAGCTCGACGGCTCGGTTCACCGCTGCGCCTACGTCTCGCTCGACCTCCACGACGGCGACCCTGTCCCTGTTCAACGGAGCGCTCCCCTCGATTTCCCGTGCAATACTAGCTCCGGGCTAGGATATATCGGTTTCAGAGAGGCGGCTGACGGTCTCCTTCATCACCCGTATCATCTCGATCTCGTCGTCGATGGTTATCCTCGGCCTCTCCGATCCCTCCACGAGCCTGTGCAGGTGCTGGTACTGGTTCTGGAACGACGGGTGCTTGAACCTGATCAGATCCAGGTACCGCCTCAACCCTCCCTTCTCGTCGATCTTCCTCTTCGCGCCGCCGGCTTCGAGGGTGAGGCTGAAGGGGGACCTCATCAGGTCCATCTCGACCCTGCCCGAGGCGCCCGAGACCTCGACCTTGAAGCGGGGGATCAGCCGGGTCCAGCTCATGAGGCAGTCGATCTCCACGTCCCTGTCGTTCCTGAGGAGGAGGCTCACGTTGTCGATGACGTCGTAGCTCTCCTTCCAGCCCTTCACCTCTTCGACGGTTTTGGCCGTTCCGACGAGTCTGTGGGTGACCGAGAGGATGTGGGGCAGGATATCCTCGACGATGCCGAACTCCTCCTTGAGCCGGAAGTCCGTCCTCGACCTATAGCTCCTCAGGTTGTTCTCGAACCTCACCGAGACCCTGCGTACCTCGCCGATGGCTCCGCTCCGCGTCACCTCCCGGGCCCGATCCAGGCACGGGGTGAAGGCGTAGTTGTGGCCGGGGAGAACCACGAGGTCCGTGCCCTCCTGGACGCGCTTGATGCGCTGGCAGCCCTCGATGCTCCTGGCGAGGGGCTTCTCGCACATCACGTGCTTCCCGGCGTGGAGGGCCGCGACAACCATCTCCTCGTGGAAGCGTGGAGGGGTGTTGATGACCACCGCCTCGACCTCGGGGTCCGAGAGGAGTTCCCGGTAGTCGAGGTACCCCCTTCTGGCGCCGGATTTTCTCTTGACCTCCTTCATCCGGGCCTGGTCGCGGTCCGCGACGGCCACCACCGTCACCTCCTCCACCTCCTCGATCGCCTTGAGGTGGAACATGGTGGTGACCCTGCCGCAGCCGACGATCCCCAGGCGGAGCATACAACTCAGAGATGAGCGCAGGGGATTAATAGCTTTCCATGTGGGTCGCCTCCTGTCGCTGGATGCTCTCCCACGCCTCAAAGCGGTCACGGGCGCCACCGAAGTGCTAGATGAGCCGGGATAGTATCCTGTCCGCGAGGCGCTTCGGGCTCCTGAGGTTCTCGGGTCTAGGGGGGTTCTCTATCCCGCAGAAGTGTTTCCAGTAGAGGTATTTACCCGTCGTTATCTTCCGCTTGAAGAGCCTGTGGAGGGCGATGTCCACCGTCCCCATCCACTTCCTCCCGAGGAAGCTGCCCGCGAACGCCATGCCCAACAGGTACCCGACCACCGCGACGGCCGCCTGAATCCACCATTCCAACCTGTTCCGCCTCCCTGATCTCGGGGATGAGGTATCGCTAGTGATAGATAAGCTTATCGCTAGCGATATACCGGCGCCCCTAGCCGCTGTTCAGGTATGCCTTCAGGGACTCCCTGTAGCCGTAGTGGATGCTCACGATGCCGGCGAGGACGACCTCCAGCCAGTAGGTCACCAGCCTCGTCAGCAGCGATATGGCCGAGGCCAAGGAGAGGGGAACGCCCACGAGGACGAAGGCGCCGGTCAGCCCCGCGTCCACGATCCCGAGGCCACCGGGGATGACGATGTTCAGCTGCTGGATGAACTCCACGACGGCGTAGATGATCACGATGACCCAGAAGTTCATCCGGCGGCCGAGGGAGAGGGCCACGAGCCAGGCGGTGATGGAGCCGGTGCTCCACTGGAAGGCGACCATCAGGAAAGCGGCGAGGTTCAGCCCCATCCTCGACCTCAGCGCGGCCACCGCCGCCCCGATCTCGTCTATGACCGTCTCGAAGCCGTCCAGGCCCAGCCTCGGATCGCCCAGCCGACCCGTCAGGCGCGACCGTATCCACTGGGGGGAGCGCCGGTACACACCTCTCAGCAGCCGGGTGTCGAGGACCGCTGAGAAGGCGATGCTCGATCCCGCCGCGAACAGGACGACGAACCAGAGCAGGTCGTCTCGGACGGGTATCCTCACTCCGTGGAAGGTCGAGACGAAGGCGGCGGCGAAGGCGATGAGGACGCCGAAGGAGATGTTGTACATGGACTTGTGGACGACCACCGACGCCACCGCCTTTCCGATGTCGGAGTTCTCCTTATGCCTGATCAGGTACGCCCTTATGATCTCGGAGCCGATGGGGATGGGGATCATCCAGACGACGAAGAGGCTGATGAAGGTCGCCTGGATCGCCTCCGAGACGCTGACCCGAACATCCATCCCCCGGAGGAGGAGATACCAGGAGACCGCGAAGAGGACGAGCCCCGCGTCGTTGATGAGGATCGACAGCAGGAAGAGGCGGAGGTCCACCCGCCCCACCTCAAGGAGCGCCTTGAAGGGGTTCGAGACGGCGAGGTAGGCGGCGAAGAAGATCAACCCAAGCGAAGTGAGCAGGATGCCCTGCCTCCTCCTCAGCACCGCCCCGCCTCCTCCACCCATCAACTCCCCCATTCCCCATAAATAGCTTGATCCCGAGGGCGCTCCCCTCCGGGGCAACAGGGAAATACCCCTTGCACCAGAACCTTTACCTGCGTGGCCTCCCCCATGGACGAGTTCGAGTCCTTTCTGGCGGAGAACAGGGACCGCATGATCTACGCCGTGACCCCCGGAGGCAACCACGGCGACACCCTGATCCACATGGGGCTGCTGAAGAAGCTGAGGGAGGCCCGGGCGAACTTCCGCTGCGCGAACCTGGAGGAAGTCTACGGGCGGCGGAGGCTCGTCGGATTGAAATACCTCATGAACATCGCGGCCTGGAAGATGGGGATAGACAGGGGCTTCAAGCTGCTCGAGGTCCCGGAGGAGGCGGACCTGATCCTGTTCGAGGGAGGCGGCTACATGAGCGACCTCTGGTACGGCCTCGTCCTCCTCAGGCAGATGCTGCGGGAGCATGAGACGCCAATCGCCGTGGCGCCTCAGAGCTACTGGTTCAACACGACCAACCTGATGAGCCTCTTCACGGACGAGAGGCCCATCGCCCTCTTCTGCAGGGAGCGGTACAGCTTCGACCTCCTCTCCAAGATGCGCCGACCCCGGAACGTGCGCGTCTTCCTCTCCATGGACACGGCTCTCTACCTCGACCGCCGAGACCTGGAAGGGTTCGTCTCGCCCTCCTCGGACAGCTACGATCTCGTGTGCTTCAGGGACGACAGGGAGTCGATCCTCACGGAGAAGATGAAACAGGAGGTCATCCAGGAGGTTGGTAACCCCCTCGTTGGGGACATCTCCAAGCGGGGGACGTTCGGCGACTTCGTGTCCGCCGTCGCGAACGCTGGGCGGGTCTACACGGACCGCCTCCACGTCGCCGTCCTCGCGCACATCTTCGGCAAGGAGACGACGCTCTACGGCAACAGGTACCATAAGAACAAGGGCGTATACGAGTTCTCCCTGAGGGGGGACCCGAGGATGAGGTTCGTCGAGTTGGCCTGAGGGGCCTGTTTATCGCTTGTTTTAAAAGTTGAAGCCTCCAACAGGTTGATCGGGATGGCCGAGTCCTCAGCCGACGACCCCTCGATCTCCATCATCGTCCCCGTCAAGAACATGGCGGGGACCATCAGGGACCTACTCGACTCCCTGATGAATCTCGACTACGACAGGGAGAAGCTGGAGATCATAGTCGTCGATGGGAACTCGACCGATGGGACGAGGGAGATCGTGGAGGAGTACCCCGTCGTCCTCGTCGAGGAGGAGGGGCGGGGGCTGAACGCCGCCAGGAACACGGGGATACGGTGGTCCACAGGGGAGATCGTCGCCTTCACCGACGGCGACTGCGTCGTCCCCCCCGACTGGGCCAGGTCCATCGCCAAGAACTTCAGCGACCCCTCCGTCGGCTTCGTCGGCGGCCTCGTGGAGGGGTACAACAAGGACGACTTCCTCTCCACGTACATGGATGAGACCTTCTTCCAGGCGAAGCCCGGCTTCAGGTGGCGAAAGGAGACTACCGACCTCGCCCTGCTCCAGTTTCCTGCCGGGTGCAACATGGCGTTCAGCAGGCACGCGCTGGAGAAGATCAACTTCTTCGACGAGCGCATCTACTACGGGTTCGACGACCTCGACCCCGTCGAGCAGCTGGGCAGCAGGGGGTTCCGCATCGTTTTGGACCCCGAGGTCTTCGTCTGGCACCGGCACAGGACCAGCCTCAGGGGGCTGCTCAAGCAGCACTTCAACTACGGCAGGGGCGGCGCCCTGCTCATCGTCTACAAGCGTGCCAGCCGCCTCGCCCGCTGGTTCACGACCTACCTCTTCTCCACCACCTTCGCCATCAGCCTCACCGTCCTGATGGTGGCGACAGGGATCATCCTGAACCACCCGCTCCCCATCCAGTTCATCTCTGGGACCGGGCTCGCGGCCTTCATGCTCGTCATGGCCTTCTACGTCAGGACGGCGGTGAGGACGCGGAGCCTGAGGAAGCTGATCCTGTATCCGATGCTGGATTTCACCCGCGGCCTGTTCTTCACCCTCGGAGGCTTAACGCAGCTCTTCAGGACCATAATCGGCGAGGGTTCCCGCGCCCAGAAGGAGTCTTTTAAGGGAGACGAAGGTTAGATCAATTGGAGGCGTTCGGCTTGCCGCTGTCGATCAGACCCTTCACTAGGGAGGACCTGCCGAGGGTCAGCGAGATAGAGGTCAGCATCTTCCCGAACCCTTGGCCCGAGAGCTTCTTCACCTACAACCACGAGAAGGCCCCCGATCTATTCCTCGTCGCGGTCCATGAGGGGAGAATAGTGGGCTACGTGGTCGGAGAAATGAGGGAGATCATGTTCAGCGGCGTTCCTCACCAGTTCAAAATGGGCCATATCCTTAACATCGCGGTGGACACCGGCTGCAGACGTATGGGCGTGGGCACTCGCCTCATCGACACGATCGAGGACCGTTTCAGGGAGCGAAACGCGTCCAAGGTCACCTTAGAGGTCAGGGAGTCGAACTCTTCCGCCCGCGCCTTCTACCAGCGCCGGGGATACGAGGAGATAGGACGGGTGAGGGCCTACTATCCCGACGAGGACGCCGTGATCATGAGCAAGGACCTCTGATCCTCATCGGCGGCGGTATATTTCTATAGTCGAAGTCTCATCATTAAGATGAACTTTGGAGGGAGAGCTATTGGGCAAGATTAGAGTCGCCGTCGCCGGCGTGGGCAACTGCTGCTCCGCGCTGGTCCAGGGCGTCCACTTCTACAACAGCAGCGAAGACCCCGTGGGACTCATCCACGAGACCGTGGGCGGCTACGCCGTCTCCGACATCGAGTTCGTCTCCGCCTTCGACATCGACCGCCGGAAGGTGGGAAAGGACCTGTCGGAGGCGATATTCTCGGCGCCCAACAATGCTCCCCGCTTTGTGAACCTCCCGCATCTCGGGGTTCCCGTCCTGAGGGGGCCCGTCCTCGACAGCGTGGGGAGCTTCACGAAAGACCTGATAGAGGTGGCCGAGGGGGAGGCGGCGGATGTCGCCGGCGAGCTGAAGGCGAAGAGGGCCGACGTCCTGATCAACCTCATCTCCGGCGGGGCAGACAAGGCGTCCAGGTTCTACGCCGAGGCCGCCCTCGAGGCCGGGTGCGCCTTCTTGAACGCCACACCCACGGCGATAGCGAGCGACGCCGCGTGGTCCGGCCGCTTCGGGGCCGCCGGTGTGCCCGTCGCCGGCGACGACCTGCTGGATCAGGTGGGGGCCACCGTGGTCCACATGGGCCTCCTGGAGTTCCTACAGGGTAGGGGCGTCCACATCGACGAGAGCTTCCAGCTCGACGTCGGCGGCGGCGTCGAGTCCCTGAACACGCTGGAGCGGACCCGGAAGCGGAAGAGGGCCATCAAGACGGCCGCCGTCGCGAAAGCCGTGCCCTACCGGTTCCCCCTCGTCTCCGGCTCCACCGACTACGTCGACTTCCTCGGGAACTCCAGGGACAGCTTCTTCTGGATCAAGGGGAGATACTTCGGCGGCGCGCCCTTCACCATGGACGTGAGGCTGGGGACAGTCGACGCCCCCAACGCCGGGGCCATACTCCTCGACGTGATCCGGGGGCTTAAGCTCGCCTCTGCCAGGGGTATGGGAGGAGTCATCCTCCCCCTCTCGGCCTACGCCTTCAAGAATCCGCCCGAGAGGCGGAGCCTGGCGGAGGCCTACGAGCTGTTCAGGGAGTTTATCTCCTCCTGATCCGGGTGGTCGGTTGAACCTCGCCTTCATCGTCGGGACCGCTGGGTCGGGCAAGTCGGAGCTGACAGGGGCCCTCACCCGGTGGCTGGAGCTTCAGGGCGAGGATGTGCTGGCCGTGAACCTAGATCCGGGGGCCATAGTCCTCCCATACCCGGCGAACGTTGATGTCCGCGACTACATCAGGGTGGAGAACATCATGGAGGAGTACTCCCTCGGGCCCAACGGGGGCCTCGTGCTCGCCTGCGACCTGATGGTGGAGATCGTCGACCAGTTGGCCTCGGATCTCAACGACTTCAGCCCCGACATCGCCCTCGTCGACACCCCGGGGCAGATGGAGCTGTTCGCCTTCAGGGACATCGGCGCCCGCATCGCCGAGGGGCTGACGGACGAGCAGAAGGGGATCATCTACCTCTTCGACTCGACCTTCTGCCGGGACCCGTTGAACTACGTGATGAACATGTTCATCGCCTCCGCCATCAACAACCGCTTCCTGCTGCCGCAGATCTCGGTTTTATCCAAGGCGGACCTCCTCAGGGAGGAGGAGTTGGAGGAGATCTCGGGGTGGTGCGAGGACCCCGCGCTGCTGGAGG
The DNA here is from genome assembly GCA_003662205.1 of Candidatus Bathyarchaeota archaeon. GTDB lineage: Archaea > Thermoproteota > Bathyarchaeia > TCS64 > TCS64 > B46-G15. The sequence continues at coordinate 1,991 of QMXQ01000026.1, read as the reverse complement.
ACGCCATCAACAGGCGGCTGACGGGGCTGAACAGGCTCATCAGCCAGGACATGATGATGGTCATCAACAGGCTTGGGATCGACTTCAGCCCCATGCCCGTCTCCACGAGGACGAACCTCGGGTTCAACAGGCTCTACGCTGAGATGTCCAGGGTCTTCGTGGGGGGCGAGCCCTTCACCCAGTAGGCCGCCGGGAAACTGTTAAAGCGGGGGTCGCCCCTCTTTTGTCTGGAGATTTGTAGCATGACCCTATACCTGACCCAGGATGAGGTTAGATCCATCCTCGACATGAAGAGCACGATAGAGGCGGTGGAGAGCGGCTTCAGGGAGATGGGCCTCGGCAACATCGAGATGCCGGCCCGCGTCTACCTCCACTTCGAGAAGGGCGTCCTCATAGCGATGCCCGCGTACCTGAAGAACCTCAACGCGGCGGGGCTGAAGGTGGTCACCGTCCACCCGGAGAACCCGTCCAAGCACAACCTGCCAGCGGTCATCGCCCGCATCATCCTCAACGACCCGGAGAAGGGGGAGCCCCTCGCCATCATGGACGGCACCTATATCACGGCCCTGCGGACGGGCGCCGCCGGCGCCTGCGGCATCAAGTACCTGGCGAGGAAGGACGCCAAGACGGCGGGCATCATCGGCCTGGGCGTCCAGGGGCGATCCCAGCTCCTCGGCCTCTGCGAGGTGAGGGACATCGAGACGGTGAAGGTCTACGACGTCGTCCCGGCGGCGCGGAAGGCCTACGTCGAGTCGATGGCCAAGGAGGTGGGCGCTGAGATCAGGGCTGTCGACTCCGTGGCGGAGGCCGCTAGGGGCTCCGACATCGTCATCACCTGCACGCCCTCCCCCCAGCCCTTCCTGACGGGGGATATGCTCGACGCGGGCGTCCATGTCTCAGCCATCGGCGCCGACACCGCCGCCAAGCGGGAGCTCGACACGAGCGTGCTGACCAAGGCTGACAAGCTGGTGGTCGACTTCAAGGACCAGGCCTTCGTCGTCGGCGACTTCGCCGTCCCCCTGAAGGAGGGCGCCATCAAGAAAGAGGACGTCTACGCGGAGCTGGGGGAGATCGTCACCGGGAAGAAGGCGGGGCGGACCAGCGACGACGAGATCACCCTGTTCAAGGCGACGGGCCTCGCCATCCAGGACGTCGGGACCGCCTTCAAGGTCTACCAGCTCGCGAGGGAGCGGGGGATCGGGAGAGAGATCTAGCCTTCCCTTTTTTACACCGGCATATTCCCGTGCCTCTTCGGCGGGTGGGGGCGGGCCCTCTTACTGGAGAGCAGGTCCAGCGCCCCGATCAGCCTCGGCCTGATCTCGGACGGCTCTATGACGTCGTCGACGTAGCCCAGCTTCGCGGCCTGATACGGGTTGGCGAACTCCCTGCGATACCTGTCGATGAGCTCCCCCCTGCGGTCGGGGTTCTCGGCGATCTCGCGGCGGAAGACGATCTCGACGGCCCCCTCGGCGCCCATGACGGCGATCTCCGCCTGGGGGAGCGCGTAGACCAGGTCGGCGCCCAGGTGCTTGCTCCCGAGGGCGATGTAGGCGCCGCCGAAGGACTTCCGCAGGATGACGGTGACCTTGGGGACCGTCGCCTCCGCGTAGGCGTAGATGACCTTCGCCCCGTGGCGTATAATGCCACCGTGCTCCTGGTCGACGCCGGGGAGGTAGCCGGGCACATCCTGGAAGGTGACGACGGGGAGATTAAAGGCGTCGCAGAACCGGACGAACCGGGCGATCTTGTCCGAGGAGTCGATAGTCATGCACCCCGCCATGACCATCGGCTGCGACGCCACCACGCCGACGCTTCTCCCCTCCAGCCGCGCGAAGCCCACGACGGCGTTCGCCGCGAACTCCGGCTGGACCTCGAAGAAGCTGCCGCCGTCGAACACCGCGCCGATGAGGTCGCGTATGTCGTAGGCCCTACGGGGGTCGCCGGGGACGATCTCGGTCGCTGAGACCTCGGGCTCGACCGGCTCGTAGAGG